>JBDUAY010000515.1:0-3905 GCA_040004415.1 Bacteroidota bacterium
ATCGCATCAATGCGGCTGTTCATCTGCCTGTCTCTTTTTGTATGTGTTGAAAAGAATGCTTCATAATAAGCTTTTATAATAGCGGTTACCGGCGTTGCCAGTAAAGCACCAATAAGTCCAAATGCGGAGCCCATTATCAATACAGCAACTATAGTTGATACAGGATGTAAATTCATGGTTTTTGAGCGTATCCTCGGCAACACAAAATCACCCATTATTTCATCAAGCGAAAGAAAAAATACAGTTACCCAAAATGCGGTAACAGGGTTAATAGACAATGCCACCAATACCGGCGGAACAGCCATAATATAAAACCCAATCTTTGGTATTAGTATAGCAAAGAAAGTTATCGCGCCCCATACCCAGGCACCAGGCACATTCATGATGCTGAGAAAAACAGTAACACATACCGCTTCAATACTGCCTCCAATTAAGTTTGCTTTCATCCATCCGTTCAGCATAGCAGATGTATTAAATAATGCGTCTTTTGCCTTTTCCCGTTTGGCCGGTGCAAAAAAAGAAAAATAGAATTGTAACAACGGGCGTGGATTTACCACAGCATACACCACCATGCTCACGAATATAATAAACACAAGTATTGAGCTTAATAACGAAAGCGAGTAATTGCCCACGCTTATCAGCATATCCGGCAGCGAAGGAATAAGTTTTGAAAGCTCAATGCCTTCACCCTGTATTGCCGTATTTATTTTGTTGTTGCTGTTGAACCATGATGAAATATTCTTTGATAGCTGGTCTGCATATACCGGTAAATTATTAACCAGTGCTGTTAGCTGCTCACTTATCTTAGGCACTATCAGCCAAAACATCAGCGCAATGCAAACTGCAATAGCGCCAAACACAATAAGGCATGCCAGCCCTCTTTTTATTTTCCTTTTTTCAAGCCATGCTACCGGAACATTTATTATCAATACAAGTATTACAGCCAATAATACAAGCATTAATACATTTACTATTTTGAACAAAAACCAAAGCAGTACAATAAGAAGAGCAGCATGAGTTAAGGCTCTCCTGATGGTCTTGTATAAATTATCACTATTGGTGTTCGCCATTGTATCTTTTAATACTAAAATTAGTATTATTCAATGCAGTTATTAGCTAACGGCTCTTTTGCCAATATAAATTTTTCATTTTCAACTGTCAATTCTTAATTGTATTCGCTAACAGTCAATAGCTAACGGCTTCTTCAATTGTTACATTATCAACACTTGATTTGAACGTCCAGTCAAACCAAATATGTAATTTTCTGAAGATGCCAATTGTGAAGCATTTATATGAAATACCTGACATAAGTGCGATTCAATGAAGTGCATGTGGTATTAACGCACAAATGGGCCGTGCATGCACGGCCCATTTGCTTTCAAATCTATTGTCTGCTTATACAATTACATTATTGCTGCTGCGCATCAAATTCAATTTTATGCTCACCTAATTTTTGAATTTCCTTTTCAATTACACCTAAAGATGATAGTAAAGCGAGCTTTTGCATAGCTTCTCCTTCGCGGCCACCCACTCTTTGTGCCATTTTATATGAGGCAAGTAAATTAAGCAGCTTTACTGCAAGAGGTCCCGGATCTCCCGGACCCACAATGTGAATATGGCCCTGTGCATCTATATAAGCACCGCTCCCGTCATTTATAATACCAAACAGGATTAACACTGCTTCAGCTGTAAGCTTTTGCGGAATGGTAAAATGCCTGCGCCGCCGTGTTCCGCCGGCATAAAAATAGCTTCCCCAGCCACCACCGCTATTCATCATTGAAATAATATCATACAAATCCGGATCTTCAGCAGAGGTTGAACCATTATGATTACTCATTGAACCATCAGTTCCGGTTTGAATTAAAAGATTATTCTGGAAACAGGCATACGTCCATCCTTCCTCTGCTTTATAGCCACTGCCCATTTCAATAGTAGTTAATGTTTCAGGGCGCAGATCGGAATATACTTCTCCCCAAAAGGCAACCCAGCTTGCATGGTTTCCCAATCCGGTACCGCCATTGCCATTGCCTGGAAACAAATTTGCAGGATAATAACCCAGCCATATTCCCTGTACCTGGAACCACCAGTTACCCTGCCATAACTGGAATTTCATGCTTATACCTAATTGTTCGCCACCTAATGTGCTGCTTCCGTTTATTAGTGCGCCGGGATAAACATTTGCATCATATTGTACCCAGCCATCAACGTCTGTATTATATCCGCCAACATTATCGCCCCCGCTTTCATAACCATTGGTAGTATAATAAGTAAATATATGCGGTTGCAGATCGCCGTTCAATGAGTGGTCAACAGTCCACCCTGCTTCAAGTGACTGCAATTTGGGATTATCATAGTTTTGCATCCCCGTTTGCATAATAGAATGTCCATCTCCCTGGCTGTCTTCTAATATGGGTGTCCACACATTCAGAAAACCTTCGCAGCCATAACAGGTAGCAATTTCAGCACTGGTAGCGTGCAGGTAACCTGTTGGGTTAGGAGGCATAGACTCAGGGTTCTTTGGACCGCCATGATCATTTTTCTTTACCAGGAACCTCCCGTCACGCCCTTTTTTTGAAAGATACTGCTGCAGGTTTTTATTGGTTTTTATGGCTGCGATATTTTTGCGGAGAACAGGTACTGTTCCTTCAGGCCCGCGTTCAATTCCGTTATCATGCAACTCAAAACCGGCAAGCTTAATCGCTGAATCCTTAGCCTCTATGTTTTGCCCGGTTACAGGCGGAGGTGTAGCAATTTTTCCGCCCGTATGCTGCGATTCCCTCGGTATCCAGTCCAGCACCTGGCCACCTGGTGTACGTGTTGTTTTAACTACCCTCTTCTTTTCCGCCCGGTGTGCGAAATATTGTTTCATTTCTTCGGATGGGTTTCCATCTTCATAATCATAATTCATAATAAAAGTTTTATAGTAAAATAATTACCGTTTAAATTTTTTGCTTTAAAACAGTTTAAAGCTCAAAGCATAGTCGCATTTAAACATATCCCTGGAACAAAGATTTGAATTGAACATTGTTTTCCTGCAGCAGTGCAGTTATAATTAAAACTGTACTGCAGGATGCAATTGGAGGTATGAAGCAACCCACGAAGCGGTATCACCGCGACAATTTAAAAATTATAATGAACGGGATAAATGCGAAGCAGTCATCGATTCCGTTTAATGTTATTATTCATGGGATAATCTTAATATTTAACTATGGCAGACGTCCGTACGCGATCCCTGGTTTGATAAAATTTTTCATGTTGTGATGTTGATAAAAAAATTGATTTGAAACTACAGCTTATTAAGCCACTTATGCCGTTACTGCTTTATTGCTGGCATGATATTTTTACATTGCTGCTTAAACTATAATCATGGAAGAAACAACAACCATTTTAGAAGGATATCCAGACCAGGAGAAAGGTGCTTATTTGGGTGCCATTGCATCTATTGCAACAGCCGACAGGGAAGCCTCTCCCGAAGAGTTAGAACACATAACTGCTTTATGTGAGGCGGCTGGTATTTCAGAAACGCAGGAGCAGGCGGTTATAAAAGCTGCTACGGAACTGTCAGGCGATGAATTGAACAGGTGCCTTGATATTTTAAAAAACAGTGAGCTGAAATATTCATTGGTTACTGACCTTATTGCTTTTGCAAAATCTGATGATACCTACAGCGAAACGGAACAACAACGTGTACAGGAAATTTCTCAATACTTAGGAGTTGATAAGAAACAATTTTCTTTGCTTGATGAATTTACTAATAAAGCAGCCGTTAATAATGTGCCGCCGGAAGAGAAAGCAAAACCATCTTTTTTATCCTCACTTGGCTTAACGGATAAAATGCATAATGCCGGTATTAATTCAGGTGGCTTATTAAAAGGATTGCTGGGTATTGCAGGGCCTGTTGTTTT
>JBDUAY010000516.1:0-3905 GCA_040004415.1 Bacteroidota bacterium
CCACTTTTAAATAAAAGTTTATCAGAGATGTCGATGTATACAACGCCCTTATCAACTTTAATGTTTATGTCTTTATCATCCAGGTTGCCGATGGCACCTTTGAGGTTCATTACCAACGCCATGTTTAATGAATCTTTACGGGCCAGTGATGATTGCAAATCCTGTATATAAGAATCTTTGGCGCCAATATTATCCATTGATTTTTTTATGCTTTCTGCCTGTGAGCTGGAGATAACAGACATATTCTGCAATTGCTGCAATGCCTGTGTATTGTTGTCTTTTAGGTATCCGATTTGCTTATTAAGGCTTTCGATTTCGGCGTCCGACAATAATTTTTTGCGGGCAGCTTCAGCCCTTTCATCATCGCAGGTTTTCAATGTGCCCTGCAATGCTGTATATTGATTGTTGAGAGAGGCGTATTTATCCTGTTCCGCTTTAAATTTTTTATTACTTACACATGAAAAAAGAAGAACGGAAGAAAGAACCGGCAGCAATAATTGTTTAAGGTGCATAATGTTGGTTTTATATAATCAATGACTGTTATGAACGGCTAAATTAAGGCATATATCTAAATTGCAGATTTTGTCTGTGCGGATTTTTTTAATTTAAGAAGCAGGTAACAAAAAAATTGCCTGCACCAGCCAATCGTAAATAATATATGGCGGGACTGACCTAAAATACAAAAACCCGGAAAATCTCCGGGTTTTGTTTATATAAAATAAGCCAAATTATCTGTTCATACTTGCCAAAAACTCTTCATTACTTTTGGTACCACGCATGCGTTTCAGCAATTCATTCATGGCTTCTTCCGTATTCATATCGCCAAGGAACACACGAAGCAAATTCATGCGTTGCAATACATCCCTGTCTAATAACAGATCATCACGACGGGTAGAAGATGCGGTTAAATCAATTGCCGGAAAAATACGCCTGTTTGCCAGGCGTCTGTCCAATTGTAGTTCCATATTGCCGGTTCCTTTAAACTCTTCAAAGATTACTTCTTCCATTTTAGAACCAGTATCTATTAATGCCGTTGCAAGAATCGTTAAAGAACCACCATTTTCAATTTTACGTGCTGCACCAAAAAACTGTTTTGGCTTCTGCAGCGCGTTCGCTTCCACACCACCACTTAGTACTTTACCACTTGCGGGCGCAACTGTATTGTGTGCCCTTGCCAAACGTGTAATAGAATCAAGCAATATAACAACATCATGTCCGCACTCTACTAAACGCTTTGCTTTTTGCAACGCCATGGTAGATACTTTTACGTGCTTTTCTGCAGGCTCATCGAAAGTAGAAGCAATTACTTCTGCTCTAACACTGCGTTCCATATCTGTAACTTCTTCCGGGCGTTCATCAACCAATACAATCATGAGGTAACATTCAGGATGATTTTCAGCAATGGCATTCGCCACTGCTTTCAACAACATCGTTTTACCTGTTTTTGGTTGAGATACAATTAATCCACGCTGTCCTTTACCGATCGGCGTAAACAAATCCATGATACGGGTTGAATAATCCGACGGACTTGTAAACAAATTCAATTTTTCGAAAGGGAACAGTGGCGTTAAATAATCGAAGGGTACACGGTCGCGTACTTCTTCCGGACCTTTGCCGTTTATAGTTTCCACTTTTAATAAAGCAAAATATTTTTCTCCTTCTTTGGGTGGCCGTACAGCGCCAAAAACAGTATCACCTGTTTTTAATCCAAATAATTTTATTTGCGATGGTGATACATACACATCATCCGGAGAACTCAAATAGTTGTAATCACTGCTGCGCAAAAAGCCATACCCATCGGGCATCATTTCAAGAACGCCTTCACCCTGGATAATACCATCAAATTCTATATTAAAAGTATCATTATTTCTTCTTTGCTGCTGATAATTTGTACTGCGCTGCGGCTCTGATGGCTGTTGTGTATTCTGGTTAGGATTTGCTTGCGGCTGTTGTTCTACCGGTGCTTGTGCCCGGTTGCCTGCTTCGATATCCTGGCGATCATCTTCATCGTCATCATCGTCCGAATCATTCCCGTCGTCTTCCGGGAGGACCTGGGGAATTTCTTCTTCTACTTTTTTACGGCCGCGCTTAACAATTGGCTTTTCTTCTTTCTTTAAAACCGGCTTTTTTGATTCCGGCCTTGCGGGCGGGGCGGCCTTATCATCACCACTTTCTACTATGGCTTCTTCTGTAGAATTAGCCGTAGTTGTTTTAACGATGCGTTTTCTTTTATTTTCAGGAGCACTTTTTTGAGCACTGGCGGCTACTGCCTGCTTATCAAGTATCTGGTATACAAGAGCCTGTTTATCAAGCTTTTTAGAATTTGGGATTTTAAGCTGCTCTGCAATATCAAGCAGTTCAGGAACGAGCATATCGTTCAATTGCAAAATGTCGTACATAATGGATTATTAGTAATCAAAATCAAAAAAACCTACTGTAAAAGGTTATTGAAAAAAATTTTGAAATGAAAGGTGATTGTGAACGGAATGAAAAAACTGATGAGCTGTAGACTAAAGGAGTGAACTAACCAGCCTGATTCCTCTGCAATGATAGTGTAAAAACGCAAAAAGTAAAAAAATATTTTGCTAACCTGGCCCTGGCAGGGCGCCCGGGGTACCTGGCCATTAAAGGTTTATACGTATGCCTCCCTGATTTTTTGCAGGGTTGCCGGGCTGGGGTGCCTGTACCGGCTTTATTTACCTATTCTGTAATATTTGAAGTATATCGAATTAAAAATCAGTTAATAAAGATTACGCTGCACAATCATATTATTAAAAGTTATTATTTTTTCCTTTCGGTGGAACAACTGTTGCAAGGCAGGAATAAAACGAATGCTGCCCGTTCAACTTTCAACGCTTCCGTATTGGTTACAATAAATTTAATTTTATTAATTGAAGAGACACTTCTAAAACTACCGTAGTCTTAAAAGACCCTAATTAAGTTAGCCCGAAAAAAGACTACGGTAGTTTAATCGCAGGCCGGTCATAAAAAAGGCGCCCGGTAAGGCGCCCTTTGTCTTTCTGAAAACTTCATTAGAAATTATACTTGATACCCAACTGACCCTGGAAACGCGAATTGATTGGATCCACCGTATAGTAGTGCCCGTCAAGTCCTGTTGGTTTATTAAATGTAAACGTAGGAAGATAACCGGAAGAAGGTTTTCCTGCAGCTACGCCATTGGCATCTTTTACAAATGTTAGCAGGTTAACGGTATAATTATTAACGTTGGTAACAAATGTAATATGGCCCCAGTCGTTGTTCAACAGGTTAAGTACATTAAAGATGTCGAAGCTTATCTGCAGGCTTTGCGATTTATTTGTTTTACTGAGTTTAAACTCATGCATCAGTTTTAAATCAAGTTCGTGGTTCCAGGGCGTGCGTAAACCATTTCTCTCTGCATACTGACCCCTTCTTGAGTTAAGGTATTTGTCACCGCTTATCAAAGCATTCAGATCATTCCATTGCTGCGCTGCTGTATATGTTCCATTATCCGCCAACCTTATGTCTGACTGATCTTTTGGTATATAAGGAAGGTTGGCGTTTGCTGCATTACCAAATGGATTTCCGCCTGAATTGTAAACAACTGAATAAGGATTGCCTGATTGACCAGAATAAAAGATGGTTAAAGAGGTGGCATTTGACTGGTTCCAAATCCAGTTAGTTCCCAATGTTGCAACAATGCGGTGACGAAGATCAAAGTTTGAATAAGCAAGCTGCGGATTGTTTGGTACAACAGCCGGATTAACTTCAAAATTAGACTGGAATGAATTGCGGATACCATTACTTAAGTCTTTACTTACTCCATAAGTATAAGCAGCACTCCAGTTCATATTCAACTGGTGTTTGCTACCGAGTTTAATATTATTGGTAACCTTGCTTATCTGGCCTGTAAGATTATATCTGTA
>JBDUAY010000517.1:0-3894 GCA_040004415.1 Bacteroidota bacterium
GGGAGTAATAAAGACATTATACCCATTAGAGTAGATTGACAACAGGAAAATCGGAAACCCACGCCTGACGATTCACGTGTCACGACTGACGGGTAATACAAGAAGCTCAATACTAATTTGAGATTATGAATGAAGCAAATCACACACATGCAGAATTATCGGAGCAGTTTAATGCTGATGAGGCAAGGGTAAACTGGCACGATGAAACCTTATGGTGGGTAAGACAAAAAAGAGACAAGGCTGCGTGGACGCTACCCGAGTGGGAACAGTTACGCGAGGCAGCGAGTCGCATAAAGATGAACACATTGTCTGATTTGAATGCGTATCTGAAAGAATTTGAAAAGAATGCGCAAAAAAATGGCATCATCATTCATTGGGCACAAGATGGAAAAGAGCATAATGCGATTGTGCACGGAATATTACAACAGCATGGCGTAACGCAGATAGTGAAGAGTAAGTCGATGCTCACCGAAGAGTGTCATCTGAATCATTACCTGGCAGAACAGGGAATAGAAGTAATAGATACAGATTTGGGTGAACGAATTGTGCAATTGGCGAATGAAGCACCCAGTCATATTGTATTGCCCTGCATTCATAAAAAGAAAGAAGAGATAGGTGATTTGTTTCATGAACATTTGGGTACACCTGCGGGCAATGCAGACCCGCAATTTTTAACCAACGCGGCCAGGCTGCACCTGCGGGAAAAATTTTTAACGCGGCGGATTGCTATTACCGGGGTAAACTTCGCGATAGCTGAGACAGGCGAGTTTGTGGTATGTACCAATGAAGGTAATGCCGATATGGGCGCGCACCTTGCCGACGTTCATATTGCCTGCATGGGTATTGAAAAAATAATTCCACAACGCAAGCACCTGGGTGTTTTTTTACGGCTGTTGGCGAGAAGTGCTACCGGTCAGCCGGTAACAACGTATTCAAGTCATTTTGCAAAACCACAACCGGGCCAGGAAGTTCATATTGTGCTGGTAGACAATGAGCGCAGTACACAATTGGGTCGGGAAGATTTCCGCAGTTCACTAAAGTGTATCCGTTGCGGGGCATGTATGAACACCTGTCCGGTATACAGGAGAAGTGGCGGACATAGTTATCATACCGCGATAGCTGGTCCGATAGGTGCAATACTGGCGCCTAATTTAGATATGAAAAATCATGCTGATTTACCTTTTGCTTCTACATTGTGCGGGTCTTGCAGCAATGTGTGCCCGGTTAAAATTGATATTCATACGCAGTTATATAAATGGCGGCAGGTGATTACGCAGGAGGGTTATGCGCCTGCATTAAAAACAGTAGCCATGAAAACGATGGCGGTTACTTTATCGAAGCCAGCCTTGTATCGTACAGCCGGCAAAGCAGGAAGGTGGGTAATGCGTCATATGCCATGGCTGGTAAATAATAAATTAAATGCCTGGTACAAGCAACGTGACATGCCAGCAGCGCCCAAAGAATCTTTTGGCGAGTGGTACAGGAAGAACAGGAGATAGGTTGATTAGCAGCGGCAGACCAATGTGTCTGCCCATTAATAACTTGACTGATTTTTTTGGAATGGAAATTCTGATTTTTTTTCAGCCCTGGAGGCCCGTCCGAATGTATTCATCCGGGCGGCGTTATATGTCAGCGATGGGTGCAGCCCATCAAAAATAAAAACGAAATAGAAAACGAAAATTAATAGTGAACAGCAGGGAAAAAATATTAGCAGCAGTAAAAAAAAATCAACCAGCATTGGAAGAATTACCTTCATTGCAAGACATTGATGCTATACGCTTTGACAATCTGCCGGAGAAATTTAAAACAGTTTTGGAAAGCATTGGTGGTGTATTAAAGACTGCTGATAATTTGCAAGAGGTAACAGATTTTGTAACCACTCATTTTACAGAAGGAAATAAATATATTACCAGTATTGCCGAATTAAATGGAATAGGAAAAATAACCAGTGAAGAAGACCCACACAAACTGGAGGATGTTGAAGTGGCCATCATCAGCGGCGCATTTGCTGTAGCAGAAAATTCTGCCATCTGGGTAACCGAAGCCTCCATTAAAGTACGCGTGTTGCCTTTTATTTGTCAGCACCTGGTAGTAGTACTAAACCCGGAAAACATTGTGCACAATATGCACGAAGCATACGCAAGAATTGCCAATGCAGACTATGGGTATGGTGTATTTATTGCTGGACCATCTAAGACGGCAGATATAGAACAATCATTGGTATTGGGCGCGCATGGGCCAAAGAGTATGACGGTGTTTATAATTGATATTGATCTTATCCCCTGAACAAATAATCAAAATTAAATTTCAGGTGGCGGTATGCATGGCGCATCCCGGCAAAAATTAATCCTTCACTTTCCCGCCAGAAATTTCTTTTAACGGTACTTGGTTCGGCAGAAGAATTTTTTTGTTCAAACAGGTCATGAATGTTTTCATAGATCACGCCTTTTCCTTTTTTTCGTAAAAAAGACATCATCATTAAATATTCCGTTTTCTCCACTTTTGCTCCTTCTGCATATCTTCCAAATTTTTGAAAGAAATTGCTGCGCCGTAAATGCGGATGATCGCTATAAGCATAGAATTTTTTATATCCCGGTTTCCATACATTGAAGCACATGTCAGAAAAGCCTTTACCAAGTGGCTTCAGGTAAGGATATTTTGCATAGGCAAAGAACCGTACGATGTCAACATCATTTCTTTGACGGATGATATCTAAACCATCCGCAAAATGTTCAGGAAATATGGGCATCGGGTCAAAATCCTCCTGCACATATATGGTATAAGGTGTAGTAACCGCGTCTTGTCCCTTATTAATATTATTGCCAAGTCCTTTATTTTTCTCCGTGGTAACCAGCCGGAAATTAAGGCTGATCTGCAAAGATTTCAGGTAATCCAGGTGTTCGGGTTTACTGCCATCGTCGGACACTACAATATCGCCAAAAGAAACAGGCAGATTTTTAAAACTATGCAACAGGCGTTCCAGCGAACGGCTACGGTTATAATGTGTAACCAATAATGTAACATCACTAAAATGATTGGAGGTAGCCATATTGCCGGGTTATCTTTTTGTGGTATATAAAATATGAGGTCAAAATTGTATTATTGTGGCCATATTAGCAAGCAGCATATGAAAAATTGCAGCTGTAGATACTTGTTTGGCGGATAAAACGTTTATTTGCTGTCTTTATTTTATCTAAAATCCGTCTAATCATTCTGTTATCTGATTATTCTGCGTACCTGCATAAATTAAATACGTTCACGGTACCGCAAAATATAAAATATTACCTCATGTCACAAAATGCAATACTGCTTTAGGTAGCAGTGTTTTAACTATATGGTGCTACCGAATTTCTTTTCAAAATTTAATAATAAGCATTTTTTTTCCCTCGCCGGCAATGTGATGATGTCTGGGCTTGCCATTGTTATTATGAGCTTATTATACCGGTTTATGCCCAATAAAGCCGAAATGGGCAACTGGGTAATTTTTCAAACCTGGTTTGTACTGGTAGATATGTTCAGGACCGGATTTTTAACAACTGCCACCATAAAATTTTATTCAGGATCAAATAAAGACAAAGCTGCGGAAGTAATCGGGTCTGCCTGGGTATTGGCAACAGCCATTACTTTGACATTATTGCTACTTAATATACCTGCATTGCTGATAGTACATGTATTAAAAAATGATACACTGGGCGGGTTATATTTCTTTTTAAAATGGTTTGGCGTTAGCTACCTTTTCTCTCTGCCAACATTCATTGCCAATTGTGTGTTGCAGGCAGAAGCCCGGTTTGATCGTTTGCTGTATATGCGTGCGGTAAACCAGGTGTCTTTGTTGGTGTTTATAATAACATTGATCTCTTTGCACCGCCTTACATTGGAAACATTGGTGTATTC
>JBDUAY010000130.1:0-13113 GCA_040004415.1 Bacteroidota bacterium
CGATACTACAAATGGTGTACAGGCGCTATGGCTAAAAGCAGATTTAGCTGCCAATGCCGGTACACATAAGTGGACAATTGTATGTATGCACCATCCGCCCTATACAAATGGTACACATATCTCAGACAACGAATCTGACCTGGGTGCCGTGCGGCAAAAGATTGTACCAATACTGGAAAGATTTGGTGTTGATGTCGTATTGTCCGGTCACAGCCACGTGTATGAACGAAGTTTTCTTGTAAAAGACCATACCGGTCTTTCAGGAACTTTCAATAATGGCACGGCTGCAGGCGGTAAATTACTTAATAAGTCGAGTGCGCGCTATGATGGTTCAGCAGGCAGTGCAGCTTCCATAAATACGCCTTTTGATTCGAGTGCTGCGGTTTCATCCTGCCCTTACTTTACTATCGACAGCGTCTACAAACACGGTACTGTCTATGTTGTAGCTGGTTCAGCGGGCCAGGTCTTTGCCAATACCAATCCAACGTATCCTGTATTTTATACCAGGAATGAAAGTGCCAGCGATGGTGGTGAAGGTGGTGCATTGTATCTCGAAATACAGGATAACCGCCTGGATGCAAAATTTGTAGGCAGCATAGATGGAACTATAAGAGATCAGTTCACTATCATGAAAGGTGTAAACAAAAATACGATTGTAAATACAATTGTAAATACGCCGGCCACACTAACAGCGTCCTGGATTGGCGGATACAACTGGTACACCGCGCCATTTCCACCAATAGTAAACCAGGGCAGTTCGCGCTCTTTTGCAGTAACACCCACTGCCACTGGCGATTTTGTATACTATGTAAATGATAGCATCAGCCCAAAAACAACCTGCATTGCTGATACATTTACGTTACGGGTTACGTCAACACTTGCTGTGTCTGTAACAAATTTTGATGCAATACTAAAAAATAAAAAAGTATTGGTACAGTGGACCACTTCGCAGGAAATAAACAGTGATTATTTCACCGTCGAACGTTCTGCCAACGGCCAGGATTTTGATATGGTGATGGTGATAAGCGGGAAAGGAAATTCTTCTACCGCTACCAATTATGAATTTATCGATAGCGATCCGTTACAGGGTGTTAGTTATTACCGTTTGACCGCCACCGATAAAAATGGCGATAAAAAAATTGTTGGTGTCCGCACTGTAAACAATAAACAAATCAAATCGTTCACGCTTACCGTGAAGCCGAATCCAGTCATTAATAATGAAGTAAATGCAGATATCGTGAGCGTTAAAAGACAATTATTGAAAATAAAAGTCTTTGCCATAAACGGCGGAGAAGTATATAGCAAAAGCATGGATGCAATTGCGGGTACCAATCAACTAAAATTTAATTTGCCCGCTGGAACCTATATATTGAGCATAGAAGGGCAGGACAATATAACGCTGACTGAAAAATTAATTGTTCAATAAAACATCCTGGTTAATTTCTTTCTTGCCGGTACGTTTGCAGTACCGGCAACTTTGTTTTGGGGATGCCAAACCACAAACCCCTTTTTCTTCAGTCGAAAAAAGAACAATTGTTGCCGGTGATGTATATTTACTGTTGAAATATCCTTGCAGGACGAACTGAATAGTTAAAATAAGCCAGCACTTACCGGCATAATAATAATATAACCTGCAAACAGATTGAAGGTTATCTATTTTTAGGTGAAACGTTTATTGCCTCATCTTAATCAACCATTGATGAAAGCTAATCTCATTTACAGCAGACTGTTGCTTCTATTATTTATTTTAGCCGCCGGTAAAAATGCCCTGGCCGATACAACCTATATTAAATTTGGCGCTGTATGGAAATACCTTGATAATGGAGTGGCCGCCCCTTCGGGATCAGGCACTGCAGACTGGCGCAACATTTCTTTTAATGACGCAGCGTGGAAAGCTGGACCTGCTGAACTTGGATACGGCGCAAACCGTGAAAGAACGACCATACGTTATGGTTCAAACCCAGACAATAAATATATTACCACATACTTTAGAAAAAAAATAAACATAGTTGACATTTCTAATTATAGTGCGGTTAAAATAAATGCTTACATAGACGATGGTGCAGTTATTTATGTAAATGGTGCAGAGGTAGCACGTACAAATATTGCTGGTAAACCTTCTTATTCTACACTCGCTGCTTATGCGGAAGATAACGGCAATACTATCTCAACATTTAATATACCCGCTGCGGCATTTATCAGCGGTAATAATACCATTGCAGTAGAAGTACACCAAGCTGCGGTCAACAGTTCAGATCTGGCTTTTGATCTGGAGCTAATTGCAAAGCCGGTTAACAAACCAGGAGCGAACGGCGTCCAGCAGGTAATGGATGAACCCGATATTGTAAGAGGTCCATACTTGCAAATGGTAAGCGGCCATGCCATTACTATAAAATGGACGACAACCACCGGTAATTCATCAAGAGTTAAATATGGCACCAGTGAAACCGCGGTTATTAAAACCATCACTGATCATAAAAGTGTCACCGACCATGAGATGCGCATTACCGGTTTGAAGCCCGATACAAAATATTATTATGCCATTGGCTCGCGTAACTCCATAATGAAAGGTAGTTACCGCAATTACTTCACTACTTCGCCCCCTGCAGATACAAAACGAAAAATACGGATCGGTGTATTTGGCGATCCCGGCACGGGCACCATTAATCAAAAAGGTTCAAGAGACAGTTATCTTAAACTAAAAGGAAATTATAATAATGCAGAAATGATAATCATGCTGGGCGATAACGCCTACAATGCAGGTACAGAACAAGAACACAACGCTCATTTCTTCAATATTTACAACAATAATATTTTTGATAACCATGTTATTTTTACGGTACCGGGCAATCATGAATATGCCAACGATGCTACCAGGGCCATTGATCATAATATTCCTTACTACAGCATTTTTACAGTGCCCACTCACGCAGAATCCGGCGGACTAGCATCAGGAACAGAACATTATTATTCTTATGATTACGGAAACATTCATTTCATCATGCTGGATTCTTATGGCATTGATGGTGGCAACCATTTGTACGACGATACGACCAACGGGCTGCAAGCTGTTTGGCTAAAAGCGGATTTAGCCGCCAGCGCCGGCAAACATAAATGGACCATCGTATGCCTGCATCATCCACCTTATACAAACGGATCGCACACGTCTGATGTAGAACATGATCTTATCTCAATAAGAAGAAAAATAACACCGATTCTTGAAAGATATGGCGTTGATGTAGTACTGGCAGGCCACAGCCATGTGTATGAAAGAAGTTTCCTGATAAAAGATCATATTGGTTTTTCTGATGCGTTTAACAAAGGCACCCCGCCGGGAGGATTAGCCGTTAGTCTGTCCAACGCACGCTATGACGGATCTTTTCCGGGCGATCATGCCTCCGTTGATACCAGTGCAGCTAACTCATCCTGCCCGTATTTTACGATTGACAGTGTATATAAACACGGAACAGTATACGTAGTAGCAGGATCAGCAGGCCAGGTAACAGGAAAAGGCGGCAATACCTATCCGTTATTTTATACGAGAAATGAAAGCACGAGTGATGGTGGCGAAACCGGTGCGCTCTATCTTGAGGTGCAGGACAACCGGCTGGATGCAAAATTTGTTGGTAAAAGCGGTATCATCAGGGATCAGTTTACTATTATGAAAGGCGTGAACAGAAACATTGTTGTTCCTGCTACAATTAATAAGCCTTCCATTTTAACAGCATCATGGATTGGAGGATATAACTGGCACAGCGCAACCGATGCTTCCGTTCCTGTTAACGGCAGCGCACGCACGTTTGGTGTAACACCATTGGCCGCAGGCAATATCATTTATTATGTTAGTGACAGCGTTAGCCCTAAAACAACTTGCCTGGCAGATACATTTACATTACAGGTTACTTCGTCCATGGCCGCTTCAGTTACAAAGTTTGATGCGGTAGTAAAAAATAAAAAAGTGTTGGTGCAATGGACAACCGCGCAGGAAATAAACAGTGATTATTTTACTGTTGAACGTTCTGCGAACGGCAAAGATTTCGACATGGTGATGGTGATAAATGGCAAAGGCAGTACTGAAGCGGCCACTCATTATGAGTTTATAGACAACACACCGTTACAAGGAACCAGGTACTACCGGCTTATTGCAACTGATAAAAATGCCAATAGAGAAATGGTTGGCGTAAAAACAGTGCGCAACCAAACAAATACGTTAGCAGATACTGAAGCGGATAGCAATGATCACAATGAGAATACGTCAAAACAAACGCGTTAAAAGGTAATGCTGCATACTATATGAAGAAAAAGTTCCTCATTATCGCTTTATTAGTTTGCAGCGTATGTCTTTTTTCATTTCTAACGCAACAAAGCACTAACCCGAAGCAAACAATAAAAGCTTTCTGCACCGCACAATTTCAACAACTTTCTCAAAAACTGGCCACGCTGAAGCTGGCTGTTGAATCAGATAAAGACAAAAAAAATATCCAGGGAAGTTTTTTGCAGGCAAGGCTTACTTACAAACAGCTTGAACTAATACTGGAATATTATTTTGAAGGGGATGTAAAGCATTTTAACGGGCTCGCAACGAATTTTATTGAGGAAGAGGATCCGGCCGCTTACCAGGAGCCACAAGGCTTTCAAATGATAGAATCATTTATCTATCCTGGCTACGACAAAAAGAAAAAAAATGAACTCTTACTTTATATCAGCAAACTTGAAAGCATGGTCAAAGGATTGGGCAACAATCCGAATCTGTTTAATCCTGAAGAATATATGCCGGATGCAATCATGGAAGAATTGTACAGGATAATCGCACTGGGCATCAGCGGCTTTGATTCACCCATTGCAAAAAATTCTTTGCCAGAAACAAAAGCCGCGCTCAGCAATATTCTTTTTATTACACAGGTTTATAAAGACGAATGGGAACCGCTTCAGCCTGCAAATTTTAATACTGCTCAAAAGCTTCTTGAAGGTGCGATTGCGTATTTAAATAATCATAACAATTTCGATCATTTTAACAGGATGGAATTTATCACCTCTTTTTTAAACCCATTGTGTGATGCTGTTGCAGGTATAAAAATGAAAGCAGGTAATAAAGAAAACCAGCTTCATTACTGCCTCATTAAAAAAAATGGAAGTTTGTTTAAAGAAAACAGCCTTGATCATAACCGTTATTTATTTGACGACAAAGTAAATGAAGTACGCGCAGCACTGGGGAAAAAGTTATTTTATGAACCATTGCTATCGGTAAACAACAAACGCTCTTGCGGTGGTTGCCATTTGCCTGGCAAAGCATTCACTGACGGTCTGCCAAAAGCATTGCAATTAGACGGACATAGCACCTTACCACGCAACACACCTACTTTATGGAATGCATCTTTACAAATGAATTTGTTTTATGACAGCCGCCACGTAATGCTGGAAGATGTTGTAATGGAAGTGCTGGGTAACGAACAAGAAATGAACAGCGGCGCAAAGGAAGCAGTTAAAAATTTACAGGCTGTTCCCGCCTACCGGCATTTATTCAAACAAGCTTATGGCGAACAGGATACTGCTATCACAGAAAAAAATGCGGCCAATGCCATTGCCGCGTATATCAGAACATTAATCAGTTATAATTCCAGGTTTGATAAATATATGCGTGGCGAAAAAGATAAAATGAATGCAGCCGAAATTAAAGGCTTTAATCTTTTTATGGGCAAGGCTAAATGCGGCACTTGTCATTACACGCCTTTATTTAATGGCTCTAAACCACCCACCTATTATTACCAGGAGTCTGAAGTATTAGGCGTGCCCGCCACAACAGATACATTGCATCCCGTACTGGACAATGATCCAGGTAGAATGCATACGCTAAAATTGGATTTTTTTAATCACGCATTTAAAACACCCACGCTCCGCAATATTGCACTAACTGCGCCGTATATGCACAATGGCGTGTATAAAACACTGGAAGAAGTAATTGATTTTTATAATAAGGGCGGTGGCCAGGGGCTCGGTCTGAAAGTGCCTAACCAAACATTGCCAGCAGATAAGTTACTACTTACTGGAAATGAGAAAAAACAGCTGAAGTCATTTCTTTTAACGCTAACAGATACAACCGGATCACATTAGGTAACAACCACGCCAATCAAAATAGCATAGACCGTGTAAAAAACTTAATCCTCCGTGTTTATCCCTGGTCCTGCGGCTTCCTGATTGAACCCAAAATAACTTACTTTATTTACCTCCCGCATTGTAACTTTGGCAACATTGCAAAAAAACGATTATGCAGCAACCAGTTACAGCAACACATACAAGACCCATCATCGGTATTTCCTGCGGCGATATAAATGGTATTGGTATTGAATTAATTATTAAAGCATTAACAGACGTACGCCTGCTGGAAATATGCACGCCTGTTGTTTTTGCATCCAATAAAGTAATCAACTTTTATCGTAAGTCTGTACCAGAACTTAATTTCAATTATCAGAATACCAAAGAGCTGAACCGCATCAGCCCAAAACAGGTAACAGTGATTAATTGCTGGGAAGAAGAAATTGCTATCAACCCAGGCACCCTGAATGATATTGGCGGCGTCTATGGTATTAAATCGCTAACTGCTGCCAGTACTGCGTTAAAAGAAAAAAAGATTGACGGGCTGGTTACCGCGCCGATTCATAAAAAGAATTCCCAAACAGCTGAATTTAATTATACTGGTCATACACCTTACCTGAAAAACCTATTCGGTTCTAAAGATGTATTGATGCTAATGGTAGCAGAAAATATGCGTGTTGGTTTGGTTACAGAACATATACCAGTAAGTGAAGTGGCGAAACATATTACCAGGGAAGCCATCATGTCTAAATTATCTATTTTAAAAGATAGCCTGCAAAAAGATTTTGGAATTGATAAACCAAAAATTGCAGTGCTGGGTTTAAATCCGCATGCCGGTGATGACGGATTGGTAGGTAAAGAAGAAGAAGAGATTATCAGGCCTGCAATAAAAGATTTTAAGCAAAGCAACAGCAATGTTATTGTGTTTGGACCTTATAGCGCCGATGCATTTTTTGCGCGCGGGCAATATGAAAAATTTGATGCGGTATTGGCTATGTACCACGACCAGGGGCTGATTCCTTTTAAATCACTGGCATTGGGCGAAGGTGTGAATTATACAGCTGGTTTATCAGGCGTACGAACTTCACCTGATCATGGAACTGCTTTCGATATTGCTGGAAAAAATAAAGCAGACGCTACTTCTTTTATTGCTTCTATTTTCACCTGTGCCGAAATTATAAAACAACGAAAGGAATTTGAAGAGTATCATAAAAATCCACTGAAAAGAATGAAAGATAAAATCCTGGCCGGCGCAGAAGATGAAAAAATTGATATTGAGCTGGAGGGGAATTAATGGCTCCCCCTGAGCTTCGCCGAATGACAGAAAGACTTAGATCTAAGATGGTTTCAACTTTTATTATTTTACCAGTGGGAATCTGCGGCGTGCAGACGCAGCCCGTGTGTTTAAGAAGTACCCACTACACTATTCTGCCTTACATTACAGTAAGCGAACGTAACCCAACAACTTATTTAAACACATCATCAGAAACGCCTTTGTTAATGATATAGCGGCTGTACGTAATTTCTATTTTGCCGCGCTGGCTTTCTTTGGTGCCGGTTTCTTTTTTCTTCTGGCTTCCATCGTCATAATCAAATGTTACACCTTTTGGTAATTTATAATCCTGCGTATTAAAAGAGAAAACTATTTTATCCGGGAGGGCATAATCAGTAAACTTTCCGTAACTCATTTCCAGCTCATTGGTGCCACTTTCACGCGTAGTTGTTTTTGACCGCAAGATCAACAACCGCGCTTCATCAATATAAAGTTTAGAGAGCACCACTTCACCGTTCTCATCCAACGGTAGTAACTTTACTATTTTAACAGTTATACCATCAATATTGTCCGTACCGCCATCCAATGCCTGGTATTGTCCGCTCAGCAAATTATTGAGGCTGATACTTACCGTTCCTTTCGGCACCAGTGAGACCCCCTTTTCATTCTTAATTTTCACTTTGCCTGGTTTTTTAAAATACACTTTTACCTGCGCGGCAGGAACCTTCATAAAGCTTACATTGGTTTTCATTTCACCAGTAGCTTCATAATCATTTACCTTATCTAATTTTGCTTTCACTTTTTTTACCAGTGCAGTAGCGTCCTGTGCGTAGCTATTAGCAGCAAATGCAAATAGAAAAAAGGGGAGTATATAAAAAAAATATTTCATTGTATAATGTGTACGGTTAACTAAGAATATCTTTCCTTTTAAATACAACAATGGCAGCGCCTGCAAATAAAACAATATACCCCAGCAAAATGCCCATGCTTTTTAAAACGGCAGGTAAATTTTCGATGGTACCGGGTATACTCACGCCTTCAGCATCTGTTTTCAAATAAAAAAATCCTTTCCAGCCCAGCATATGAGAAGTAAAAAGATACGGTTTTACGGTTCTGTCGTACAGCGGTATTTGCATTTCAGATAAGATAGTAAAAACAATAACAATACTGATAGTAGAAACGATGGGTCCGATAGAATTCTCCGCAAAAACAGATAATAAAAAAGCCAGTGCCGCAACAGTGGTTAACGCAATAGTGGCATATGCAAAGGCCGCCAGGTAGCGCCACATAATATCAGTTCGGCTAATTATTTCCAATGCATCACTGCGCGCGATAATAAGATCATTCTTGCCAAACAAAAGAATGCTTAGTGCGAGTGACAGGAATGCCATCCAGGCAAGCAGCAAAGCCGTGTAAACAACCGTAGCAAAAAACTTGGCCAGCATTAATTCTGTACGGCTAACAGGTTTTGATACAAGCAGGCGAAGCGTGCCCATATTGGCTTCACCGGCCACTTCGTCTCCAGCCACCAGTGCAATTAATAATGGAATATGAATCAGCAGAAGATTAAGAATTACAAAGCAAACAAAATAGCCATTTAATATGGTAGCGTATGGAATGTCAAGTGTCTCTTTTAAACTACCCAGTATAAATTCAATATAAGATTGTCCGTCAAACTTCAGTGCTATCTGAACTATAATGACCATAGCCGCGATAGCGCCAAAGCTGATATAAGTTCTGGGTTTACGAAATATTTTAAATAACTCAATTTGTAAAAGCTGCCACATGCTGATTGGTACCGGTTAAGGATAAAAAATATTTTTCAAGTGAGTTGCCGGATTTAAAACCGGTTACTTCGATATTCATTTCTATTAAATCTTTGTTCAACTGCGCCAGTTGATTTTTATGCAATTGCAATACCAGGTGATCAGCATTTACCTGTTGCAGCCGGGCTGCCCAATGACTTTTGCTTATTATTTCTGCCGCCGCCTTTGTATCATCAACTTCCACTTCCACCAGAGTTTTAGCCGGATCAAATAATTCATCCACGGTTCCTTCTGTTATTTTTTTGCCTTTGTCAATAATCAACATGCGGGTGGCAATTTGTTCCATTTCATTTAACAGGTGAGACGATACCATCACTGTTTTTTTCAGATGCCTGCTTAAATGCATAATCAGGTTACGCATGTCGGCAATGCCCTGCGGGTCCAGTCCGTTTACCGGTTCATCCAGGATCACCAGTTGCGGATTGTGTACCAGGGCTATCGCAATACCGAGGCGTTGCTTCATACCCTGCGAATATGTTTTTACTTTGCTGCCAGCTCTTTCTGCCAGTCCAACCATTTCGAGCTGCTCCATTAATTGTTTGCGTTGCACACGCAAGCCACTCATTTTCGCAAACAATAAGAGGTTTTCGTAAGCAGACAAATATTTATACAAATCGGGTCGTTCAATTACGGCACCTACCTGGCGTAAAATTTCTTTACGATGCGTACGCAGGTTCATTCCAAACAATTCAATTTCTCCTGCGGTTGGCGTGATCAATGTAAGCAACATGCGGATGGTAGTAGATTTGCCAGCACCATTCTGTCCTAAAAAACCGTAGACATCGGCTTCCCGTACGGTAAAGGAGAGATCGGTTACGGCGTCAAATTCGCGGAACTGTTTACTGAGATGGGATACGTTTATTACATCCATGTTTAACTGGTAACTGCAAGTTACAGTCTCATAACAAGCGGCCAAAGATTTGGTTGTTAAAAGCAGGGAAATAATCTGTGATCCTGTTATCTATAACATTGTCAGCGATAGACAAAGGATTTATTTACGCAAGCATCTTTGTTAACGGGCAGATGCTACCAAAGTGTTATTCGCAAAGGGGGTAAAAAAAATTTGTTATTTACTTGCAAACTCCAATTGCAGTGCCTACATTTACTGTCTCATCCTTAGAAAATCCACTTCTGCAGCAATTTACGTGGACTGCAACCAATTCCCTAAAGACTCAATTTTTACCTGTTACGTTTAAAAACAACGTATTAAGAAACAGTTTGTTTTTATCTCCAATCGCTATGTAATACCCCTTTAATCCCCGCCTGAAAAAAACCTCACAAAAAAGAATATTGTCTTTCTGCATACATGCTTGTCCCTTCCTGCGAAATACCCTCAAATTGATGCATTGACATCAAACCTGTGCCAGATTTTTTATTGTTAACCTTCTGAATTTACAAAAATGAAACGCATCATTACTCTCATTGCAACAGTTTTTGCTGTTACCGGGGTTTTCGCTCAAAGCACTACAGAAAACTTCAACAGTCGCCCGGAAGCCGACCTTACACAAGTTAAAAGTTATTTGCAGGCCCATTGCTGGCAATTTCATGATTTTGATATTAACAATAGCTGGGATCCAGCTATTGAAGGAGACGGTGCCATGGTTTCTGGCTCGGCTGCTACCAGCACCCAAAACACCGGTATTTTAACGCCTTTGTTATCCTTTAACGGGCAAATTGAAGTAGCCTTCAAATATAAATTCAGCGCCAATGTTACAGACCGCCGTTGGTTGAAAATATATTCTGCGAATGGCAACAATGACATTATAAGTCTTCTTGACAGCATGGAACTTACAGGCGCAGACAATAGCACAATTTATAGTTATGATAAAACATTACCTGCAGGTGCCTCAGGATGCTATAAAATTTTTATTAACTACCAGGGTATTGATGGCGATAACCGCATTGCCATTGACCAGTTAATGCTTGGTGCCAATACTTGTTATGCCGGCGGTTGTAACCAGCCACCGGTTGCAGTAAATGATTTCTTTGGCGGAACAGACAATCACACCGCTACCGGAAATGTATTGCCAAACGATTACGACCCTGAAAGCAATACAATAACTGCACAACTGGTTACTAACTCCGCAGATGGAAATGTAGTACTGCAAAGTTTTGGCGCTTTCGCTTTTACACCTAATCCAGGGTTTACCGGCAACATGACCACCTTTACTTATATGGTATGCGATAACGGAAGCCCTTCTTTATGTTCTGATATTGCTACGGTAACTATCGTGTTCCAGGCAAACGGTGCCTTACCTGTTACCATTGTAGATTTTGCAGCTGCCTATTCTAACGATAAAGTAAATCTTAAATGGACCACTACTTTTGAACTGAACAATGACCATTTTGAAATAGAACACAGCACGGATGGTGTAACTTTCACATCAGCGGGCAGTGTAAAAGGACAACTAACTTCTGCTATAAAACATGATTATCAATTTAGTGACGATGTAAGCAGAAGTGTGCTCAACAAGAACGACATGTACTATCGTTTAAAACAAGTTGACATTGACGGACAGGCATCTTATACTAAAGTACTGGTGGTGCGTGTTTACCGTACTAAATCATTGCAATCGCTTAGTGTAACACCTAACCCGGCTGTCAACGATATAAAAGTTAACGTACAACTGAATGAAAATTCATACATCGTAATGAAAGTTACAAATAGCAGCGGTGTAGAAATGATGCGTAAAACAACACGTGGTACAACAGGTACAAATAGCTTCAGCCTGGAAGGTACCAGCCGTTTGCAGGCAGGTATGTATTTCCTGGAAGTTATTATAAACAGCAACGAACGCATGAATGTTAAGCTGATAAAGAACTAAACATACTGGTTTCGACAGAGGTAAAACAAGATCCCCTCCGGCAACGGAGGGGATTCTTTTTAAACCTCAGGCGTGAATCATCAGTTATTTGACTTAGCTTAAACAAGCGCTTCTCACGCTTCACGTTTGAGGTCTCACGATTCTTTCCTGAAATACGTCTGCAGATTTTTTACATACTCATCAAATGCAGCAATGCCTGCAGTTGTAATTTTGCAGATTGTTTGCGGATAGTTGTCTTTAAATTGTTTAGTTACATCCAGGTAACCGGCTTCCCTCAGCTTGTTAATCTGTACGCTGAGATTGCCTGCGGTAGCATTTGTCTTTTCTTTTAAAAAAGTAAACTCCGCCTCCTTTACGCTGATAAGAAGCGATATAACGGCCAACCGTAACTGAGAATGCAATATGGGATCAAGCTCTTTAAACAAACTAATAGATTAAAATTTTGAAGCGGTTAAGCGATTCGCCGGGCTTTATCATTGTGCGTTTTGTTTTATAAACCGGCTTCTCAGCAGGTAGCCGGGTATTATCCATGCAGCAATGACAGCGATACTGAGTAGTAATACCGTGATATCATGCGGCAACCATAACGACAACACGGATAGTGACCAGCAGCACAGGCCGCCGCCTATCAGCGGCTTGAATTTGAGGATGATTCCGGACAGAAAAGTGGGCATGCCGTACAAAACCAAAATAATAACCGTTCCCATGTATTCCTGGTCGGGTTTAAGCATGCGGTTAAACAGCGATCCGCAAAGCACCATCATGATAACAAAACTCAGCCATACATAGCCGGTAATTTCATCGGTATAGGTTTTCACCATTTTCCTTTTTTCCTTCCTGCTATAATAAAATATCTGGATGGCTACTGCCACCCAGGTAAGTGTCCATACGAGGTAGTATTTGGGATAGTGCAGGATATGCTGCAGGAAAAACTGCCCGCTGCTGCACACGAGTATTATCCATCCCCACAATAAATAGATAAACCCATTTTCACTAAACTGGTTTTTGGCCTTATTGATCATCGATTCAATAATGGACAGGCTTTGCTGCTGCGTAATATTTTCACGCCGCTCGAAGTGAAAGAATTGAAAGCGGG
>JBDUAY010000131.1:0-13108 GCA_040004415.1 Bacteroidota bacterium
TTACATCGGGTAAGACATATACTGTTAATGGAAATGATGTAACAGTTACTTATAAAGCAGGATCCATTTATATAAGCAGTACTAATTACATCTATGCTGGAGACACTGTTTATACAAACATGCGCAGCAGTGCCATTGCTACATCGGGCATACCCGCCCAGGGTCAGACGGATGTTAGCTGGTATCCTTCAGCCGCAGCATTTACCGCCGGTGCGGTTGCTTCCACAGGTTCCTTCCAGGTTCGCCCTGTTTCCGACCAGGAAATTCTGACTTACCATGAGATGAACTTCATCAAGGCCGAAGTATACATGAGAAAAGGAGATGCGGGGAATGCGTACGCGGCCTATACCGCAGCTATACAGGCGCACATGAATATGATGCAGGCTAAGCTCACCTTATGGCAATCATCCGGCTACACAGCTACCAATCCTGATATGGCACCTATGAATTCTGCAGTGATGAGCGCTTATCTCACCAGTGCCGCAGTGGCGCCGGCAGGAAGCCTTACCATGCAGGACATCATGTTGCAAAAATACATTGCCATGGGTTGCAGCATTGAAAACTGGAACGATATGCGCCGCTTTAATTTCAGTGCCGGCAATGTTGGAAGCTTTGGCGTGGTTTACCCCGGTTACCAGCGCGGGCCTTTGTTTACTGGCGGTGCCCAGTTAACAGGTGCTGGCCCAACAGATGTGAGGTATTGGATACGCCGCTACGCGCTGCCTCCTACTTATGAAATCAATTACAACTCTATCAATACGCTTGCATTAAATCCTCATGCCACTGATGTAAATATCTGGAGTATGCCTGTTTGGTGGGATTGCGCAACAGATGCTGAGTATAATGGATATCTTTCCAAATAGTAATATGCCCGTTTATCCGCAGTGATAACCAGGCTGCAGATATTTTACGCTATCAGCCCTAATTAAATAAATGAAGCCGTCCCAAAAGTAATTGGGACGGCTTTTTCAATAACCGTATTGGTAAATCAACTCAAAGGTTCGATAACGATTTGATTGTTGGTATAAGCAGATGAAACAAAGCAGGTAACCCTGTAAAACTTTCCACTCATTTCCAAAAAGATGCGATACTACAATAGCAGGATGAATTTTAATTCGAAAAGCCCGGCAGGTCAGCTGGCTATTGTACGGTGCAGGATTGTCTGTTTTATTGATTTCAATATCACTCATGCGCAGAACCAGGCCAGGTATTTGAATCATAAGGCGGATCAATAAAAATCAGGCTATAAAACACTGATGCGTAAAAAATGCTTGTAGTTACTGTTGCAGTGACTGTTGTTCACTTCCCGATTTGACAATATTTTCAATCATTCCCTGAAAAATAAAATAATGAAAAGGAAGCATCGAATACCAGTACAGGCGCCCCCACAATCCGCGCGGACGAAAAGTGGCAGTTTGTACCAGCGTGTTGTTGCCTCCTTTGTTTTCACATGTAAACTCCAGCCATGCTTCACCTGGTAATTTCATCTCCGCATACAATAAAAGCCGTTTCGATTTTTTATCCGCGATAAGCACCCGCCAGAAATCCAGGGTATCGCCGGGGTGAATGGTGCTGCTATGTGTGCGGCCGCGGCGAAGACCAGGCCCTCCAAATGCTTTATCTAAAAATCCGCGGGCCTTCCAGAGTGCATTACCATAAAACCATCCTTTCTCACCACCAATACTCCATATGTTTTGAAAAATTTTCTCCTCCTTGCCGGCAATCGTTTTTGTTTTCACATCTTTGAAACAACCGTTTACGGGAACTTCAATATTTTTTGTAATCGACGTGTTTGTTTCAAATGCGCTGAACGCATCTTTCCAACTGCTAATAACCTCGTTTTGTTCAATTTTTTGAAAAGCAATTTCTACAGCTTGCCGGTAAGTCAGCAACTGAATCCCAAGATCATCCGGCAATTGGTTGGGCCTGCAAACTACATTTACTTTCATACTATCAACAAGATTAACGGCCAGGGAGTAAGATGTAGCAGTAACAAAATATAACCAGTAGCTCGACAATCGCGGCGTCATTACCGGCACGGTATAAATTTTTCTTTTTAGCTTGCGCACGCTGGCAAATTGCATCATCATTTCTTTATAGGTAAGAATATCGGGCCCACCAATATCAAAGTCATTATTGTAATATTTTTCTTTTAAGATAACGCCCTGCAAAAATTCTATTACGTTGCGAATGGCAATGGGCTGGCATTTTGTGTTCACCCATTTTGGCGTAATCATGACCGGTAGTTTTTCTACCAGGTCCCGTATGATTTCAAAAGAAGAACTACCGGATCCAACAATAATACCTGCCCTTAATATTGTAGCAGGAACCCTGCCTGCACGCAAAATTTTTTCTACTGCAAGTCTTGAAGACAAATGTTTGCTGAGTTCTGCCTC
Source organism: Bacteroidota bacterium (assembly GCA_040004415.1). GTDB lineage: Bacteria > Bacteroidota > Bacteroidia > Chitinophagales > Chitinophagaceae > JACMLD01. The sequence continues at coordinate 2,397 of JBDUAY010000131.1, forward strand.
ATTTACAATACCAGACAGGTAAATGATTTGCCTGCAGGCTGTTTTTTCAATAAGTTCCAGGAAACCGTTGGCTACTTTTTTTTCAGTGTCCTCAAAACCAGCACCCTGCTTCATGGAATGGATGAGAAAAAAAGCAACATCAATATCTGGGGGAAAAGATTCTGAGACTGCAGTGTCCAGAAAATTAACTTCCAGTACAAGAGATGCTTCATTTGTATTTTCCTGTTCAAAACGCTTTTTATCACGTACGCAGCAAATTAACTCATGTCCATCCTTGTGCAGTACTTGCAGCAGTCTCCTGCCAATGTAACCGTTTGCGCCGGTAACCAGTATTTTCATACTTCGTTCAACAGCATTGTCAAATAAAAGTTCCGTCATGCATGGAATAAATTGTCCGTAATAGAAATAACAAATGGGCTAAGTTGAACCTGGTTCTTCAATGCGAAAATTTTATTGTTCCAGGAATGCTGGAAGGAGGATGGTGTAATAGTTCTGCAATGGTAAATAGTGGGCTGCACGCCTTATAGAAAATGATGTCCTACCAGTTTTACCGGCTCGTCATAATTCTTTTGAAAGAAAATAATTTCTTCACCCGCTTCTTTGTTTCCCCACTTTGATTTCACATAAATATCCTAATAATTTCCATGGCCGGCTTGACCTTTTGCATCAATATAATAGAAACAACTATCCCGCACAATGTTATAATTTTTCATGGCACCCAGTTTGGCAGTTGCTACCTCAAAAAATGTTTTCCAGGTTTACCCTGATGAGATCTTCAAAGTATCTGCCGCAATTCTTGTCTTTATCATTCTTTTTATTGCCGGAAGAAAAAAGGTTTATTGGTTACCGTTTTATTTAGTGGGTGGAATTATTATGTGGTACTGCATGCGGCAATCGGGTGTGCATGCTATTATAGCCGGTGTATTGCTGGCTTTTGCCATTCCTTTTCAAAAAGAAAAATCGGGTGGTCTTTCTTATAAACTACAGCATCATCTTCACAAGCCGGTGGCGTTTATTATTCTGCCCGTATTTGCTTTAGTTAACACCGCTATTATTTTCCCGGACCATATACTGGACAGCATTACAACAAATAATTCTATTGGAATCATAGCAGGATTGATTGCAGGAAAATTCACCGGCATATTTCTTATTTCGTGGCTGGCAATAAAATTAAAAATTGCAACCATCGCCTCCGAAATAAACCGGGGTCATTTGCTGGGCGCATCCATCCTGGGCGGCATAGGTTTCACGATGAGTATCTTCATTACCAATCTCGCTTTTAATGATGCCAACATTATAACATCGTCCAAAATCAGCATCCTGCTGGCATCTGTAGTGGCCGCTGTATTGGGGTTATTTGTTTTAAAAGCCAATAAAGCCTGAACAATCTATTCTTTTACATTTATATTGATTGTTTGCAAAGACTGGTTACGCATAATTGTTATTTCAATTACACCCATCCATTTTACTTTTTCAAATTTTTGCAATAAATCGATGGCAGATAGCACAACATTGTCTTTTATTTTAACAATCACGTCGCCCTTTTGTAAACCATTTTTATGCGCTGCAGAATTAACCGGAACGATGGTTATTAAAGCGCCTTTCTCATCGGGTAATCCAGCTGCCGATCTTTCTCCAGGCGTTTCAACGTTTTTCAATTTTGCTCCTAACCATTCAATCACTGCTGATCTACCTTTTACACTTTCTGCCATCAGCGGACGAACGGGCGGCTTCTCTGCTATTCGTTTCAAAGCGGGCAATTCAACACCCGTATTCATATTAAAATTTGTCAAGCCCATTCGTAAAGCCGGCGATCCTTTTTGTAATTCATAGTCGCCACTGGTTGCATGTACAAACATGGCATCGCCCCATAAACTATTTCTATCAACACCATAGGACTTCGCTTCCTTCAGTGCATCTGATGATAGAAAAAAATTTGAATCTACCTGCTTACCCCATTGATCAATTTGTATGGGCGCGTATGGTGCCGTAACAATATTATGCGCAAAAACATCATCACTATTTTTTAACCATACATGCGGATGAAAAGTATTGTTGACGATAATATTATTGTACACAGCACGGTGATATCCCTCGCGCAATTTTAAACCGCCGCTCAAACAAATATTATTATAGATCTGGTAATTACTGCTGCCATCATCCAGGTCAATATCCCATCCATGATCACACTGAAAACGATTGTTGCGGATAATGTTTGGATCGACCACATCCAGCAATTCAATGCCCGGTTTAGCAGCAATAATACTGTCAATGATATTTCTGTCCGACCTCCAGAAACGGTCACGTCCCCATGAATTAAAAGCACCATGGTCACCGGTTTCCCGTACCGTATTAAATACATCATTGTACTCAAGTATATGACCGCCCCAACAGCCATCACCAATATTTATACCCGCCCGCGGGGTTTTATAAATGCTGTTGTGGCTTACCGTTATGTGTGAAGCCATGTCTATTTCAACCCCGGCCGATTGCTTTTCAATTGTTCCAGGTGAATGAATAAGATTTCCTTCCGCTTTACAATATTGCGGATAATCGTTTGTTAGCGGACCGACTGTATAATCCATCTTATTCCATTCCACAAAGGCATCATAGCTAAAAGACGGAGAACGTACGGCGGCCGGATTACCAACAAACGCAATAGCACTTGCGCCAACATTATAAATATGGTTGTCTTTAACAAGATCATCTTTATTGTAGTTGCTCAGAAAAATAGCATTACCGCCAATTTCTGTAAATGTGCAGTTATAAATGCTGCAATGTTCAGTTCCATCAAAAAGTACAGCGCCGCCCCGGTAAATTGTCCAGTCGCTGCGTAGCAACGGCTCTTTCGTCAGCATGAACGTACGATCAGTTTGTTCAAAAAAAATATTTTTAATGCTGATATTTTTTACTGGTTGCCTGGCATCACCTTTCAATACAATTAATTCTTTGAGATGGCCAATAGCAATTGTTGCTTTACAGATATCAACACCTGTTGATGGAAAGACATATAACATCTTTGCAGCCGCATCATAATACCATTCACCCGGCGTATCAAGTTCTTCAAAAAGATTTTCTACAAAACGGTATTTAGCATTCATGGGTGATGGCCGGTTGTTTTGCCAGCCACCTTCCAATATTAATTTGCCATTTGCATCTTTACCAATAATCTTATAATGAAGTCCGCCCCATTCTCCATTGTGCAATGCATGCACGTAAGCACCGGCTGGATTATGCCATCGCTTTACTTTCTCATTGTTGATGGCATCTGCGGCAGTGCCATTAAAAACCCGCGCGGTGGAATCGTAATTTGGGTAACGCGCCATGGGAAGAATTATGCCATTACAGAATAATCTGTCAGCAGGTTCAATAAGATATAACGGTGCTTTGAAGATCCCATTTTTATACAATTGCCATTCCAGGTGATACGGCTTTGCACCACTGATGATTACCTTTTCGTTTTTAAATGCACGAATGGTAAGCGACCGGCTTTTATAACTACCGTTTCTAATTAAAATAGTGCTGTCTAAATAATAAACGCCGCCGCGTATTTCAATTATTACATCTGCATTTGCCTTAGCATTACAAAATAAAAGTGCGGCTGAAATTGTTTTGAAAGGTTTTTGGATAGAACCGGAATTATTATCGTTTCCATTTGATGCTACAAATACAGATGATTGTGCATTTGTTGAAAAGTAAATAGCAATCAGCGCAGTAAGCGCAACTATATTTCTTAACACCCCATAAAGTTTAAGTTGATTAAAAAAATGAAGGCCGACAATCAATCATGCCGTGTGCCTTTTTTTACATTAAATACATGCAATACCTGCGGAAATAAAGCATCCATCGCTTCCCTGACGCCTTTTACTGACCCTGGCAATGTAAGTACAAAGCTGTTCTTTATAAAACCAGCCACGCCTCTTGATAACATTGCATATGGCATCCGCTCCTGTCCGTAATTGCGTGCAGTCTCCATAATGCCCGGCACTTCCTTATCGAGTAATGGCCTGATAGCGTCCGGCGTAATGTCTCTTGGAGAAACGCCCGTTCCACCCGTAAAAATAACAAGATCAATACCGGCGTCACTTAACGCTTTCAATTTGCTTTGTATGATATCGAACTCGTCCGGTATAATATCATACACCTGCGTTTCTAATCCGCAGGCCTGCAATTTTTCAATAATGGCTTTGCCGGCAGTATCTGTCTTCTTTCCACTGGAAATGGTATCTGAGCAAACCACTACGGCACATTCCAATGACAGTGGTTCTTTTTTAAAATCAGACTTTCCGCCTTCCTTACTGAGTAATTTAATCGTGCTTATTTCTATTTTTTTGTCGATTGGCTTTAGCATATCATACATCGTCAACGCGGTAACGGATGCACCGTGCATCGCTTCCACTTCAACACCCGTTTTATAAATGGTATGCACTTCAACTGTGATAATGATATTCAATCCTTCGATACTGTATGAAATAGAAGTATATTCTACCGGCAATGGATGGCAATCTGGTATAACATCACTGGTTTTTTTTACTGCCAGCAAACCAGCAGCCCGGGAAAATTCAAATACATCGCCCTTGGGAACTTTTCGTTGTTCCACTGCATCAATTGTTTGTTGAGCGGAACATTTTACGACCGCAGTTGCAATGGCTTTGCGCAGCGTATTATTTTTATGCGTAATGTTTACCATGTTTTACTTGTTAACTTTCCACTGATAGGTTTCATCTTCCAATATTTCTTTTCCCCACACCGGTAGCGTTGATTTTAACCGTTCAACTGTTTCTGCACAAGCATCGATAGCCGCTTTCCGATGGGCTGATGATGTAAAAACAAAAAGACATATTTCCCCTACTGCTATTTTACCCAGGCTATGATATATATGCATGCAGGTAAGATCATATTTTTCAAAAACAGCTTCACGAATCTGGTGCATCTGTTCATTCGCCATTTCTTCAAATGCGGTATAATCAATAGCCTGTACTTTTTTCCCTTCAATAATATCTGCCCGAACCTGCCCTAAAAAAATACTATGCCCGCCAATCTCTGTTTTGGACCGGTGCTTTGCTATACTGTCACCTATGAAAGAGGCGTCAATGGGACCATTAACAAAAATATTTTTTATTCTATGTTCGCTCATTTTTAAAATTATTTTCATACTTCCATTGAAGAATACCTCCAGCAAGGCTGAATATTTTTTTTGCAGCGCCAAATTTTTCAGACAATAAATTTGCTGCTTGCAAACTTCGTTTTCCAGATTGGCAAAATACAATAATTGTATCATTCCCGGTACCCGGCAGTTTATCAGGTATGCTGCCAAGAGGAATACGAATGTGATCAAATTCATTCACGACTGGCATTTCGCCATCGTCACGAACATCAATTATTAAAGGCTTATTCTCAATTCTTAACTCATTAAATTTATCCGCGGAAATCTCAAAAGAATTATTAGCAACACTGCATAGCCAATCATAATCCGTTTGTTCAAACGCTTCAGCACCTGCCGGAATTAAATTTCGCGTTCCTGTTTGCGCGGCCAACTCAAGTTCAAATACCTGGTTATTTAAAGCATTGTAAATAAGTAACCGGTTAACCAGCGGACTGCCAATACCTGAAAGTAATTTGATTGTCTCATTTGCCTGCATGCTTCCAATAATACCCGGCAAAACTCCCAGCACACCTGATTCAGCACAATTGGGTATTTCACCCGGGGCGGGTGGTTGCGGAAATAAATCACGGTAGTTAACAGAAGCAGCGCCTTCATTGATCGAAAAATTAAATACGGCAAGCTGTCCTTCAAATTTCGAAACAGCTCCGTATACCAATGGTTTATTAAGCAGCACGCAAGCATCATTGATCATATAACGCGAAGAAAAATTATCGGTACCGTCTATAATTACATCATACTTTTTCAGTAGCGCCAATGCATTTGCAACAGCAAGCCTTTCATTAAACGCTTCAATAATAATATCAGGATTTAATTTTTGCAATACGGCTGCGGCACGTTCTGCTTTTGACAATCCAATATCATGTACAGAAAACAACACTTGCCGGTGAAGATTATGAAGCGAAACCACATCATCGTCTATAATACCAATATTGCCTATGCCCGCTGCGGCTAAATAAGGAAGTGCTGCACAACCAAGACCACCAGCGCCAATCATTAACACTTTTGCCTGTAATAGCTTTTGCTGCCCTGCTTCACCAAATTCTTTTAATAAAACCTGGCGACTATATCTTTCGTATGATGCGGTATTATGATTCATTTTTTAGCCGCCGGAAAAAGGTGGTAACAATGCGATATTGACTGCTTCGTTCAATGCAGTATTCGTATGCACAGGCTTTTTATCAATTGCAATGATGTATTTTATACCTGCCATAGCTGGATATAACTTATTAACTGCCTGTGCCAGTGCGTCTGTATCAGCTACATCATCTACAACAATAATATTATTGCCTGCAATATCCGTTAACTGGCCAAATAAAGAAATCTTCGCCCTCATATTTTGCGCTTCATTTATTTTACAGCCTGGTATAATCAGCTGCGGTATCAATATCAATATCTCCCAATGGAAAAGGAACGGTCGTAATTTTATTTTGCTGCATGATTATTTTTTTTGCACCGGCATCTCCTTTCAATTGTAACAAAGCGGGAAATAATTTTTTATCAAAGATGGCTGGAATACCAGTTGTATCAGCATACCCGCTGGCCACGATTGCATCTCCTGTTTGCTGTTGTAAAGTTACCAGTTTATTAAGTAACGAAGCGTTAATATAAGGCTGATCACACGCCATAAAAAGTGCGGCTTCAACCGCTGGCATTTTTTCAACCAGGTATTGCAAACCACAACGAATAGATGATGCAACCCCTTCCTGCCATAGCGCATTAATAATAATGGAAAATTTTTCTTTTTTAATAACTGGTTTGATTGTTTCTGCATTTGCGCCCAGCACAACTATTACTTCGGATGCTAATGATTCCAGCGCTTCGTGGATGCTATGCTCCAGCAATGTTGTGTGACCGTATCGAAGTAATTGTTTGGCTTCGCCGAACCGTGAGGAAGAACCTGCAGCAAGTAATATGATTCCACATCGGTTTTTCATGAGCTGTTCTTTTGCATGTAACATGCAACAGTTTAATTTATGTATAGTCAAGCCAGTATGATTTGCAAATTCAGAATCGCGGAAATCACTGCGTGTATAAGTCCGAAGAACCTGGGTCTCAGTAACTGTTGGTGAACCCAATGGCAAACCAATGATGAGCAGTCATCAGATGGATATTATTTTTTGTGTCCAATTCAATATTATTTTGATGGCAGATATGCGCCCTTATCTATCCATGCTTTGAAATTCTTTGCAAACTCGGCATGACTTGAAGGCGGCAGCGTTCTTCCATCACCAGGATTCCATCCGCCCAATACCAATTTATCATTGGTAACATGATCAATTAATTGTGACATTGTTTTATTGCCATTTCTTTTGCGATCTTTTAATTGTGCCGCTAACTCTTTGGGGGTTCTTCCCTGGAAAACCATCTTCATATTAGCAGGTGGCAGATGCCAATTGGGGTTTCCAGGCGGCATGTGTATGCCCACTGAATTTTGTGGTTGGTGGCAATTGGAACATTTCAGCGCATACACTCCTTTGCCATCTATGCCTCTTTTTACACCCTGTGTATGTAAATGGCTATCGTCTCCCTGCAATGGTATATCACCCGCGGGATGGCAATTCATACAACGCGGGCTCATCAATACCTTATATGCCGCAAGAAATGCTTTTTGCGATCCGACGCTGTCTTTCACCGGTGGAAAATTAGCTATGTTGTCATCATCCGTCACAATCGTTTTACGATTGTCATTGATTGATACAACAAAAGAAGAAAAAAATATAAAGGCAATCATGAGGCAGATAATTGCTTTGGATTGTAACATTTCTTTCATCGTCATGCTTGTTTCAGATTAATATTTCCGAATGGGAGTTTTCTCAGGCGTTTACCAGTAGCTGCAAAAATAGCATTGGCAAGTGCAGGTGCTGTTGGTGGAACGCAAGGCTCGCCTGCTCCGCCCATTTTTTCTGTGCTGGAAACAATGTACACGTCTATTGCCGGTGCTTCATTCATACGCGCAATGCGGTAATCATGGAAATTACTTTGTTGTACCATGCCATTTTCAATACTTATCTCTCCGTATAAAGCCATCGTAATCCCAAAAATAATTCCACTTTCCATCTGCGCACGCACACCGTCCGGATTCACTGCCAGTCCGCAATCAATCGCACAAACTACTTTATGCACTTTTACAAAACCGCGTTCGTCAATAGAGATTTCGCTTACCTGTGCAACAAAACTTCTAAATGCTTCATGTACTGCTACCCCGTGAAAATGACCAGCGGGCAAGGGTTTGCCCCAATCAGCTTTTTCAACGGCCAGGTTCAATGCAGCCAGGTGTCTCGGGCTATCTTTCAATAAGTGCCTGCGAAACTCAACCGGATCTTTTCCTGCATGATGCGCCAATTCATCAACAATCGTTTCCATTACATAACCCGTATGCGTATGGCCAACGGAACGATACCATAATACATGCACGGGAATTCTTGGACTGTGCAATCCTATATAAACATCCGGAACACTGGCCATATAAGGAGAATCATTCACGCCTTCAACAGATGATCCGTCAATCGGTTCTTTCGATTCGAATGGTGTACCGGCAGTAATTGATTGCCCAACAATCGTCTGATTCCATGCAACCGGATAGCCATCTGCGTCAACGCCAATACGCATGCGGTGAAGGAACGCCGGACGATAATAAGCAGCGCGCATATCGTCTTCTCTTGTCCATACCATTTTAATAGCCTTACCGCTGGCTTTTGCAATTTCTACCGCTTCAGAAACAAAATCAGCAGTGGGCGTAGCACGCCTGCCGAAACCTCCGCCGAGATAAGGCGTTTGAATATTTACCTGTTCAATTGTAAATCCCAATATTTTAGCTGCTGCTGCCTGATCAATCATGGGCATTTGTGTGCCTGTCCATATATCACATTTGCCATCGCTTATTTTTACTGTGCAGTTCAAAGGTTCCATCGCAGCATGTGCCAGGTAAGGAAGTGAATATTCTGCTTCAATAATTTTTGTTGCTTTACCTAATCCTGTTTCTATATTTCCTTTTTCCAATGCTGGTAAACCTTTGGTATCAGCCAGTTTCTGGTAGTCGGATAATTGTTTGATACTGCTGAGACTGGCATTGGGTCCGGGATCCCAAACTATTTTTAACGCATCCCGTCCTTTTTTTGCGGCCCAGAAATGATCGGCAATAACCGCAACACCATTTGGTATTTGCACAACATCACGTACACCAGTAACTGCTTTTGCGGCGGTAGCATCAAAAGAAATTACCTTGCCGCCAATCACCGGGGCGTGTGCTACAACAGCAGTTAACAAACCAGGAAACTGTACGTCTATTCCATACTTTGCGGACCCATTTATTTTGTCAGGGGCATCCAGTCTCTTTATTCCTTTACCAATGTATTTCCATTGCTCCGGCTTCCTCAATTCAACCTTATCGGGTAACGGTAAAGCGGCTGCCGCCGTGGCCAGTTCGCCATAACTTGCTTTTTGATTGCCGGCAATCACCATCCCATTTTCAGTGCGGCAATCGGCAGGGTTTACTTTAAATTTTTCTGCTGCAGCCTGTACCAATAAAATTCTTGCCGTGGCACCCGCTTTCCGGTAACGGTCAAATTCGGACCAGGTAGAACTTGATCCGCCCGTAATCTGCATCCCGTATGCGGTGTGTATGTATGATTTGCCTGCCGGGCTGTGCTCTATCGTAATATCTTTCCAATCAGCATCCAGCTCTTCTGCAATCAGCATGCTGAGGGTTGTCCAGACACCCTGGCCCATTTCAACATGAGAAAGAATTATGTTGATGCTATCGTCAACGCCTACACGCAAAAAAGCATTGGGCGAAAAATAAAGGCTGGGTTTACCGTTGCCTAACCGGTTAAGTTGTTTTGCACTTGCTGGTATCATAAATGAAATAACCAGTCCGCTACCAAGTACAGCACCTGATTTTAGAAACTGACGGCGATCGATTCCGGTTGATGTACTCATTTGATACCTCCTTCTTTTTGTAGTTTAGCTGCGAGATGAATGGCTTTGCGTATGCGCGGATAAGTGCCGCAACGGCAGATATTGCCACTCATGGCATCATCAATATCTGTATCTGTTGGGTCAGGGTTTTCGCGAAGCAACACTGCTGCCGACATCAGCTGACCCGACTGACAATAACCACATTGCGGTACATCTTCTTCCAGCCAGGCCCGTTGCAGTGCATGCGTGGAGTTGGATGATAAGCCTTCAATGGTGGTGATTTGTTGCCCGGCGGCCCGCGATACCAGTGTAACACAAGATCTTACGGCCTCTCCATTCAGGTGTACGGTGCAGGCGCCGCATTGCGCCATCCCGCAACCAAATTTTGTTCCGGTCAAACCAAATACATCGCGTATTACCCAGAGCAGCGGCATATCTGCAGGCACGTCTGCTTCGTATTCTTTTTGATTGATAATAAACTTCGCCATGTAAAAATATTTAGCGTAAAAATGGAGGAACTCCCAAAAATGAAAAAAGCGTACTGAAAGTTACGCTTTTTAGATAAGAAGAATTCTATTTAATACCGGCATCCTGAACAATGGGTATCCCTCATCCCCAGCTGTGCTGG
>JBDUAY010000518.1:0-3869 GCA_040004415.1 Bacteroidota bacterium
ACCAGCAATACCATGTCAAGTATATATGTGCTGCGTCCTTACCAGGGAGATTTTAATATTGAAATACAAAAAAATTACTGGTTAATAAAAGCCAAACAAATTTATAAAGCAACTTCTGCCAAACAGTTTGAAAAAGTCTTTCCGCACCAGGAAGAGGCTATCAAAAATTATGTTGCCAGTAACCAGGTCAATTTTAATGTAGAAAATGATTTAGTGAAGCTGACACTGTTTTGCAATGCGCATTGATCATTGCGTTTATATACAGCCGCTACATGCATTAAATTATGCAGTGAAAAAATTAAGCCAGGGATATTTTATCATGCTTCATGGTTACTCTTCCACCAGCGGTAACCAATCAAACCAAAAATAATAAAAGGCATCGCGGCGAGGTAAAGAATGCCGCCGTTTAATCCTTTGGCCGGGCCTTCGCCCATTTGCTGCGCTGTTTTTGTGCAGATAGAACACTGCGCTTCCGTAACACCCGGAAGAAAGAAAAAAAAGAAGCCTGCCAGGAGAAATGCTTGTAACCACTTTTTCATTGCCGCATTATTTGCTGCAAAAATACACCAGAAAAATGTATGCTGGTAATTTTATAGCCGCAGATTCGCAGATTAAAAAATAGACGTCTGAACCTGTACCGCTGATTGTCTGAATTGGGATTTGACGGATTAAGAGATGATTGGATTGAGCTGATTTTCCCATCTGCAACTCTGCGGCCATACCAAATAAAAAAGCCGCAAGAAATATTCCTGCGGCTTATCAATTTAATATATTTAAAAACTAAGCGGTCTCCATTTTCTTGCTCTGTTTCTTTCTTTCATCTTCATCCAGCACCACCTTACGCATGCGGATGCTTTTTGGTGTTACTTCAATACACTCATCCTGCTGAATATATTCCATGCACTCTTCCAGTGTCATTAATGTTTTAGGAGCAATCCGCGATGCATCATCGCTACCACTCGCGCGGTGATTGGTTAATTTTTTGGGTTCTGTGGCATTCACCACTAAATCGCCTGGCTTAATATGCTCAGCAATGATCTGACCCGTATAAACCTCTTCACCCGGGTCTACAAAAAATGTACCCCTGTCCTGCAACTTATCTATAGAATAACCAGTTGTACGCTCCTGGTTCTTCGAAAGCAATACACCATTATTTCTTCCGGGTATATGCCCTTTCCATGGCCTGTATTCTAAAAAGCGATGTGCCATCACTGCTTCGCCGGCTGTGTTGGTAAGCATGTTACTACGCAAGCCAATCAAACCACGCGACGGTATTTCAAATTCCAGGTGCTGCATTTCACCCTTGCTTTCCATCACCAGCATTTCGCCTTTCTTTTGCGTAACCAGGTCAATTACTTTACCGCTGTAATTTCCGGGTACGTCTACCACCAATACTTCAAATGGTTCGTTTCTTTTACCATCAATCTCTTTTATTAAAACTGTTGGCTGACCAATGGTCAGTTCAAATCCTTCGCGGCGCATGGTTTCTATTAAAATACCGAGGTGCAAAATACCGCGACCGAATACCAAAAAACTATCAGCACTATCGCTGTCCTCAACACGCAATGCAAGGTTTTTTTCTGTTTCTTTCATCAGCCTGTCGCGCAAATGCCGGCTCGTTACAAACTTACCTTCCTTACCAAAAAATGGTGAGTTGTTAATACCAAACAACATACTCATGGTTGGCTCATCCACACTTATCACCGGCAACGCTTCCGGATTTTCGATGTCGGCAATGGTATCACCAATATTAAAATCTTCCAATCCCACAACGGCACATATATCACCTGCAAATACTTCAGTTGCTTTTTTCTTACCCATGCCCATAAACGTATACAGTTCTCTTACTTTAAGGCGTTTAATGATGCCACCAGCCTGCATCAGGGCAATTGTCTGACCTTCTTTGATAGAACCCCGTGCTACCTTACCCACCGCAATTCTTCCCAAAAAAGAAGAATAATCCAGTGATGTAATCTGCATCTGCAACGGGCCTTCTGCAATTTTTGGTGCCGGAACATGTTCCAGTATGCCATCCAGTAAAGGATCAATACCTTCTATCTGCTCATTCTTATTATTGAACCAGCCATTTTTTCCGGAACCATAAAACGTGGGAAAATTCAATTGTTCTTCTGTAGCGTCCAGGTTAAAAAACAATTCAAATACGGCATCATGAACTTCATCGGGACGGCAATTGGGCTTATCCACTTTATTAATAACCACAATTGGACGAAGATTTAACTGCAATGCCTTTTGCAACACAAAACGCGTTTGCGGCATCGGGCCTTCAAAAGCATCTACCAACAGCAAAACGCCATCCGCCATTTTCAATACACGCTCTACTTCACCGCCAAAGTCACTGTGACCCGGGGTATCAATAACATTGATTTTGGTGCCTTTGTATTCAACTGCTGCATTCTTACTAAAAATGGTAATACCCCGTTCCCTTTCCAGGTCGTTGCTATCCATTATCAACTCGCCGGTTTCCTGGTTATCACGGAACACTTTGGTGGCATGTAAGATCTTATCTACCAGGGTAGTCTTACCATGGTCAACGTGTGCTATAATAGCTATGTTTCTGATATTCATAATTGCGTATTCCCCTTTTACCAGGGCTTAAAAATTTTAATGACAGGACAGCCCTGAATTTCAAGCGGCGAAGGTACATTAATTCGGCGGGCGGGGCAAGTGAAAGATATGATTATTGTGTTACCAGCTTTGAAGCAATGATTGAGTGACGGTTGCGACGCTCCGTTCGGCTTTATATCATTGGGTGGCAGGCTTATAGAGTAGAAAATGCAGTGGATGCAAAATCTCATGCTTGCAGCCAGCATTATTCCGATTTGATTTTTGTTAACTTCTTTCAACAAGGAAAAATTATTAAATTGCATGAATGCCAACTGTGTTAATGGTTCAAGGCTTGGATTTTTCTTTTGGAGTAATGAAAATGATGAGCCAATCCATGTACATGTTGAAAAAGGCGGGGCAGATGGAAAAATATGGCTTGAGCCTGTAATCCAAATAGCATACATGCATGAGTTCACTTCAAAAGAACAAAAAACAATAATGAGTATTGTGACAACAAATCTTTTAATTTTTAAACAGAAATGGAATGAATATTTCTCACAATAAATACGATGCAATTGAAAATATTATTTTTAAAGAGGGATTGAGAATTACTTCTTTAGAAATCAGTCCTGAAAAGGATAAGCTATTTATTCATTTGAATACCAATCTTACATTTGTTGCTCCAACAAAAAATTATAATGGTTTAAAAAATGCAAGCGCTAAACGCTTAAAAAATTACAGGCTTGTTGGTAATGGAATAGGAATTAATTGGCCCGAATTAGACGAAGATCTTAGTTTAAAAGGTTTTCTGAAAGAGTTTTTAATACAAAAAGTAAAAACCAGAAAGAAATTGATCATTGCTTGATTATTTTAAATCAGCCTACAAGTTATTCTGTTCCAACTTATTATTGCTGCCGGCTATCGCCTCTATCAGTTGAGGTCAAATTTCTAAACACCTCTTCCAGCCGCTGTTCACCGCTTTGCAAGGATACAATATTGAGGTTATGTTGCAAGGATAGCTCCAGCAATACCCTTTTTACATCATTAATATTTGTGCAGGTGAGCTCCCAATAATGACCATTGACTTTGTTTACAGACTGAACGCCCGGGAGTGCTTGCAGCAGACCTGCATCAACCGCTTCTTTAAACTCAACTTGTACAATTTGGTTGCCCTGGGCCTGGTTGCGCAACACGCTGAGGGTATCATCCGCCACCAGCTTGCCTTTGTTAATAATTACTACGCGATCGCAAATGGCTTCTACTTCCTGCAGAATATGAGAAGAAAACAAAATCGTTTTATTTTG
>JBDUAY010000519.1:0-3863 GCA_040004415.1 Bacteroidota bacterium
AACTTAATGTCCTGGAAACCTCAAAATCTTCTAAAAGTTTATCATAACAAAATTAGCTGTTAAGAAATACGGATACGCTGGCAATCCATTTTGCGGGTTCTTTTTTGCAAAGTGATTCATGGCCGCTATTATTATATATAACTAATTGTTTAGGCTCGCGAAGGTTTTCAAAAACTTCTTTTCGTTCTTCGGGTGTAACTCTCAGGTCGTGCTCGCCAACCTGCATTAGCACCGGGCAGTGAATATCCTTTACATAATTTTCGGGGTTTACCTTATAAGCCCAAAACCCATGTTCAATACCACCCCAAAAAGATAGTAACGCCCCCAAAGGCTCATCGGGCAAATGCATTGTCCTAAGCTGCCCTTCCACCGCATCCTGCATGGTGGCAAATGGCATCTCCAGGATTACCTTCGATGGCTGAAGTTTATATTCTTCAACAGAGTGCGCTACCGCTGCAGCTCCCATCGAAATACCCCAAAGCACAATATTTTTCTCACCTTTATCTTTCAGAAAATCATACGCAAGTTTTACATCTTCTCCTTCAAGGTATCCGATGGTGCAAGTGTTTCCTCCACTGCCACCATGCCCCCTGAAGTCCAATAGCAGCACATTGTACCCCATGCTTAAAAATACTTTTCCTTCCTGTAGTATATCTGTTTTGTTATCACCGTATCCGTGAAATAGCGCAACAGACCCTTTCGGTTCGTTAGCAGCACTATACCAAGCTTCCAGCTTTGTTTTATCTTTCGTAGTAAAAATTACTTTTGAAAAAGAATCGGGTATGGGAACATTTGCCTTCTTTATATAATCCTTCCCCAATAAAATATCTTCTGTGTGATCCCAAAAACCTTTTTGGGCTGTAGGTTTTATAACCACTTCACCCGGGTTATAAAAATGAGTAAACTTATAAGCATTGGTTGCGCTGATAAAATTTACCAGGATAAAAAAAATAATAAAAACCCAAAGAAGGGTTTTGAAAAACTTTTTCATTAAAATATTTTATGCGCCAAAATGAATGCAATATAACGGTCATCGATACACGAATATATTATACTTTTTCCTTTTTAATTTCATCCACTATTCCGGGGTCGAGAAGCGTACTGGTATCGCCAAGATTATCCATTTCACCTTCTGCTATTTTTCTTAAAATACGCCGCATTATTTTGCCGCTTCGTGTTTTAGGGAGCCCGTTTACAAATTGAATTTTATCTGGTTTTGCAATCGGCCCAATAATACGTGTTACCGTTTCAAGAATATCTTTTTTTGTTAAATCAGGATTGTGTTCGTTCTTTTCGGTAATAACAAAAGCATAAATACCTTGCCCCTTTATATCATGCGGATAGCCTACTACAGCACTTTCTACCACATTGGCGTGCATGTTAATAGCATTCTCAACTTCTGCGGTGCCGATGCGATGGCCGCTTACATTTAAAACATCGTCTACCCTACCCGTGATGCGATAGTACCTGTCTTCATTGCGCAGGCAACCATCTCCTGTAAAATAATACCCGGGATAGGCATCGAAATAAGTTTTGCGACAGCGCTCATGGTCGCCCCATGTAGTGCGCAACATTCCCGGCCATGGAAATTTCATACATAAATTTCCGGAAGCCACATCGTCTTCAATCTCGTTTCCATGTTCATCCATAATCGCAGGTTGAACGCCCGGCAATGGAAGCGTAGCATACGAAGGTTTTAATTTTGTAACAGTAGCTATGGGAGAAATAAGAATGCCGCCGGTTTCCGTTTGCCACCACGTATCTACTATGGGGCAGCGGCCTTTTCCAATATTTTCATTAAACCAGTTCCATGCTTCCACATTTATAGGCTCCCCAACGGAGCCGAGTACACGAAGAGAACCCAGGTCTTTATCTTTCACGAAATCGAGCCCATGAGCCATCAAAGCCCTGATAGCCGTTGGTGCAGTATATAAAATATTTACTTTGAATTTATCTACAATATCCCAGAATCGGCCTGCATCAGGATAGGAAGGAATTCCTTCAAACATCAGGGAGGTAGCGCCGGCAGCTAAAGGCCCGTAAACAATATAACTATGGCCAGTTACCCAGCCAATATCAGCAGTGCAAAAATAAACTTCGCCCGGCTGATAGTTAAATACATTCACAAAAGTATAAGCGTTATAGATCATATAGCCTGCAGTGGTGTGAACCACGCCTTTTGGCTTACCGGTAGAACCAGAAGTATATAAAATGTAAAGCATATCTTCTGCATCCATCTCTTCTGCAGGGCAATCTGGATTTCCCTGAGTTTCTACTTTTTTAATTTCATCTTCCCACCACACATCGCGGCCTTTTATCATTGATACCGGCGTACGGGTACGGGTGCAAACAATTACTTTTTTTACTGACTTGCATTGAACCAATGCATCGTCTATAACAGACTTTAAAGGAATAGATTTTGCACCGCGAAAAGCTCCATCGCAGGTAATTACAACGTTACACTCCGCATCATTAATACGGTCTGCGATAGATTGCGCTGAAAAGCCCCCGAAGACAACTGAATGAATAGCACCGATTCTTGCACAGGACAATACAGCAATAGCAAGCTCCGGTATCATCCCCATGTAAATACAAACGCGGTCGCCTTTTTTAACTCCATTATTTTTTAGTACGTGAGAAAACGCACAAACTTTCTGATATAGCTGTTTATAAGTAAGCATCCTGAAATTTTCATCCGGGTCATTAGGTTCCCATATAATAGCCGGCTTATCGCCCAGTTCTTCAAGATGGCGGTCAAGGCAATTTTCAGTAATGTTTAATTTAGCACCCTCAAACCATTTTATTTGTGGCGCATTATCGCCAGTAAAACTCCAGGATAGAACTTTGTCCCACTTTTTTTTCCAGCTAAAAGTTTCAGCTATTTCACCCCAAAATTTTTCAGGGTCGTCAACGCTTTTTTTGTAGGCATCATGGTATTGCTCCAATGATGTTATCTGATATGGGTATTGCATAGTCAATCGTTTAATGGTTAATGTTCTGAATTACCGGCCTCTCAATAGATTTTCTTTTTTACCAGGTATAAAATTACTTCTGTTTTTTGTCTAATCGTTTGTTTGCTTCCATTTTTTCTCTTGCAACCACTTCCGGAAGGGCAGGTACCATTGCTTTGTACACTGCGTCCTGAATTGCACCCCTTATATTGTATTTATACAAATTAGTGCTTCTATCAGGATTTACGCGATTGCTTAAAAATACATAAACGAGATCGTATTTCGGATCAACCCAAATAGAGGTGCCGGTATATCCGGTATGGCCAAAAGTGAGTGGGGATGCAAATCTTGACGGATAGGGATGAGGGTCTGTAGTCGTATAGTTATCTTTGTCGGGCTTGTCGAAAGCGATGCCACGCCTGCTGATACTTGAATTGTAGGCAGTAAATAATTTAAGAGTTGAAGGCTTAATGTATTGTTTGCCCTTGAATGAGCCCCCATCTAAAAACATTTGCAAAATAGCCCCGATATCTTCTGCATTGCTGAACAAACCGGCATGCCCCGCATCCCCGCCAAACATAGCACTTCCCTCATCATGAACATCTGCATGCAAATGTTGATTCCTGAAATTTTGATCCACTTCTGTTGGCGCAACCAAATTGGTATCAAACCTGTTCCTGGGATTAAACCCAATAGAATGAAGCCCCATTGGTTCGTAAAAATATTTGTCATCATATTTATCAATCCTCAATCCAGAAATAGCCTTTACAACATCTGCCATTAAAATGAAATCATTGTCGCTATAAACATATTTCTTATCAGGGAGAAGTTTGCTGTCAACAATACTTTGGTTCATCGTGTCTGCATAATCGGTGCGTAAATACAAATTCTGTGCAACTCTCACACTAAATT
>JBDUAY010000132.1:0-13049 GCA_040004415.1 Bacteroidota bacterium
ATTGGTTCAAACCCCAGTTCCGTGCGGGCTTTGCTGATATCAAAACCAGTTTTTGGCGGGCGTTTGGCCGGCTGAGAAAAACTGGCCGCATCAGCTTTTTCAATCAATGATGCATCCAGTTTACAAAAAACAGCGGTTTGCATAGCCATATCGTACGGTGTTAATTTGTCTTTTCCAGCAATGTGATAAATACCTGTAGCTTTTTTTTGGATGATAAGTAAAATGCCTTTCGCCAAATCTTCTACATACGTTGGTGTGCGCCATTGATCATGTACTACTTTAATTTGCTTACCGGCCTCAATACTATTTTTCACCCAACTAATGATATTACTCCGCGTACCAGATAAAGCTTTTCCGTACACCAGGCAAGTACGCACAATGGCAAATGGAATCTCGCTGGTTTCAACAATACTTTCTGCCTGCACTTTTGTAAAACCATACCAGCTCACCGGGTTGATATCATCCGTTTCTTTGTAATCACCTTTTTCTCCATCAAAAACAAAATCGGTAGAAATATAAATAAAATATTTGCTGCAGGTTTCTGCACTGAGCAGCAATTGTGCAGTAGCGCGCACATTTACGGCTTCACAATTCTCCTGGTTCAACTGGCAGTCATCTACCTGCGTAATGGCCGCAGCATGTACAATTGTGTGCGGCATTTCTTTTTTACATATTCCATCCAATAAAAAATCATCTGTAATATCCGCAGCATAATATACCAGATTATCATCTGTAAACGGAAAGCGGCATGGACCTTTTCCAACCGCTGTCACGGTATAACCTTCATTCAATAATATTTTTACCAGGTGCTGCCCGAGCAGCCCATTGGCGCCGGTAATTAAAATCTTGTCCATGTTACAAAGTAACGGTGTATAATTTTTAATGGCACATCAATACTTATTTGTTCATGCTACGGAAAGATATTTTACAGAACGTAGTGGTATTCCTGTAGATACGCACCGGGGCTGAAAAATAACGTAAACAACAAATCACCACTTTGCCGCAGCAGGCAGACAATACAAGTTATTCAAATAATTAATGGTTTAGCTTAGTCTTGCTGTATGGGATCAAATCCTTATTTTTGGGACTTAACTCATCCATCAAGTAGAAAAATTTGAACATTTATCGCTAAATGTTTAAAATTTTTTAAGCAAAAACCGACTGTTTTAAATTAATGAACGAACCTAGAAAAATCAACAGCATCGGCGTTCTAACTTCCGGCGGTGATTCACCGGGTATGAATGCCGCCATCAGGGCAGTAGTACGCACCGGGCTTTATCACGGACTGGATGTATATGGTGTTATGAGAGGATACAGCGGAATGATTGAAGACGATATTTTTAAAATGGAATCCCGTTCTGTAGCCAATATTATACAAAGAGGTGGTACTATCCTGAAAACCGCCCGTTGCAAAGAATTTTTTGAACTGGAAGGAAGGCAAAAAGCATATAACAACCTGAAAAAAAGAGGCATTAACGCATTGGTCATTATTGGCGGGGACGGCTCTTTTAAGGGTGCTTTAAAATTCAGCCAGGATTTTGATATACCCTGCATCGGGTTACCGGGCACTATTGATAAAGACATTGCCGGCACCGATTTCACTATTGGTTTTGATACGGCAGTAAACACCGCAGTTGAGGCTATCGATAAAATCCGTGATACTGCAGATGCCCATGACCGATTGTTTGTAATTGAAGTAATGGGCCGCGATGCCGGGTACATTGCACTGCACAGCGGTATTGCTACAGGGGCCGAACATATTCTTATTCCTGAACGCAAAACAGATATAGAACTGGTAGTAGAATCTTTGCTGGAAAAAGAGAAGCGCAGGAAATTGGTGAACATGATTGTGGTGGCAGAAGGCGACGGCTTTGGCGGCGCAGAAGAAGTTAGTAAAGTTATTAAAGAACGTTTGCCAAATGCAGATGTACGGGTTTGTATACTGGGTCATATACAGCGTGGCGGATCGCCCAGTTGTTTAGACAGGCTGATTGCCAGCAGGATGGGCTATCATGCTGTTGAAAGTTTGCTGGAAGGGCGTTACAACGTGATGGTGGGTATATTAAACAATAAAATTTTATATACGCCGTTGGAAAAAGCTGTAAAAGCGAAACAAAAAATAAGCGATCAGTGGATGAGGATTGTGAAAATACTGGCGAGCTAGTTGCACAACCTTCAACTTATACCTTATATTCTATGTTCTGTAAATTAATCCATCACTAAACCATATTACAAGAAAATGTCAAAACATCTTTCTAAATACCTGCACGAGACAATGGACAAACAGGCAGGTATTGAACATGCTTTCCATCGCACCAAGATTGTTGCCACTGTTGGACCCGCCTGCGACACGTACGATAAATTACTGGAACTCGTAAAAGCAGGCGTTAATGTTTTCAGGCTTAATTTTTCGCATGGCGCACATGAAGACAAACTGAAGATTATAGAACACATCCACAATATCAATAAATCACAACCGTATAATATTGCTATACTGGGAGATTTACAGGGGCCAAAGCTTCGCGTAGGTGAGATTGAGAACAATGCGCTACCGGTTGTAGCAGGTGATATACTTACATTTACCAATGAAAAGCTGGTAGGAAACAAAGATCGTATCTATGTTTCTTATCCCAATTTGCATGAAGATGTAAAAGTGGGCAACATCATTATGATTGATGACGGTAAACTGGAAGTTAAAGTAATTGATATTGCAAAGAATAATGACGTTAAGGTGGAAGTAATCCTGGGTGGTGTTATCTCTTCTAAAAAAGGGATCAACTTGCCGGATACAAAGATTTCTTTGCCTGCACTTACAGAAAAAGACCTGGCCGATCTTGAATTTATCATTGAGCAAAAATTAGATTGGGTGGCACTTTCTTTTGTACGCAGCGTAAAAGACATCGTTATCCTGCGCAGCAAGCTGGACGAAAAGAAAAGTAAGACTAAGATCATAGCCAAAATAGAAAAGCCTGAAGCACTGGTAAATATCCGCGATATCATTGTTGAAAGCGATGCCATCATGGTGGCGCGCGGAGATTTGGGTGTTGAATTACCGGTTGAACAAATACCATTGATTCAGCGCCAGTTAGTGCGCAAATGTCTGCACCGTGGTAAGCCTGTAATTGTTGCCACGCAGATGATGGAAAGCATGATTGAGCGCACCAAGCCAAACCGCAGCGAGATAACAGACGTTGCCAACGCGGTATTGGAAGGTGCTGATGCAGTAATGCTGAGTGGTGAAACCGCTGCCGGCAATCACCCCGCGCTGGTGGTAGAAACCATGCGCAAAATTATCATGGAAGTGGAAAATACGGAGTACAGGTATAACCGTGAAGACGATTTGAAACCACAGCAACACTCCCCTTCTTTTTTAAGTGATGCCATTTGTTATAATGCCTGCAAAATAGCCCGTGACGTAAATGCCGATGCTATTATTGGTATGACGCAAAGTGGGTACACAGCATTTATATTAAGCAGTTATCGCCCTAAATCGCCATTGCATATTTTCAGTAAAGAAAAAAGCCTGATTAACCAGTTAAGTCTAAGCTGGGGCGTACGCGCTTTTCATTACGTTGAAGAAGACAGCCTGGATGAAATTATAGAGGATCAGATTGAGATTTTGAAAGAACGCGGCTTTATTAAATCAGGCGATACCGTTGTAAATACTGGCAGTACGCCTGTGCATTTACACCTTCCAACCAATGTACTTAAGATTACAAAAGTTGAATAAGAAAAATAAAATAATGATAGAAGCCGTGGCAATTGTCACGGCTTTTTTATTTACCAGTAGTCAATCCTCTTCGTTTATCGCTGCAAAAAGTAAGTATAAACATTTAAGGGAACTGCAAACAATATCTTTTTTTCGTAAAACTTAACACAGTTATTTACCAGGTAAATGTTTATAATTTGTTATTGGCCCCGTTAACAAAAATAAAAGCCATCGATGTCCGTTAGTCAATGCAACTATTAATTTTTGTTAACGGACTGCTTAAAAGCATGATAAAAAGGCTTTTGTAAATAGCCCTTAACAGCCAGATAACGTATCCAAAAAAATTAAGCAATTATATTTGCGGCCCCGTATGTTGAGAAAAGTAGTCATATTTCTTGTAATGCTGGTTCATATAAATGGATCTATGTTGCTGCCACAGACAGCAGAGCAGGATATATATGATGAACAGGGTCAGCAAAAAAAAGATATTAATACGGTAATTGAATATGTAGATGAAATAATACTGGGCAATCATGACAAAAATCCGATAGACCAGGATAACGACCAGGGGCAAAATTTTCACCTGGTTAAAATGGTCGATTATTATTTCGAAATCGATTTTACACCGGTAAAGCGCAGGGTCGTTATCGCAACTGCGAAAGAGCCGTTCAATATTTTCTCCGAAGAAAAATTACATCCGGTTACACTCGACATTCTTGCTCCTCCGCCGAAGGCTTAGTAATCTTTCGTCATTCCATTATTTAATAACGTTGCCTGTCATAGCTATGCAAACGCATAGGCTGGCTGTTATTATTTTACCTGTTAATTAAACCTGAAATGAATTACAAACCTATTACACTAAGATCTCTTCTATTCTCATTAAGCATATGTGCGTCAACGTTACTGGCAGCCCAGGATACGGCGCGCATGACCATACAGGCGGCAGAAAAACAGTTCCTTGAAAAAAACCTGCAACTGCTGGCTGAAAAATACAATATAGATATTGCGCGCGCAAACGTTATACAAGCCAGATTATACAACAATCCAAACTTTGCTGTGTCCGGTGCTTTGTATAACCAGGATCAAAAGAAATTCCTGGATGTAAGCAGTTCAACGGGTCAATATGGCTTTAACCTTTCTCAAATAATTATATTGGCGGGCAAACGTAACAAACAAATTAAACTCGCTGAAATAAATACAAAGCAGGCAGAGAACGGCTTTTTTGATTTGATGCGAACGCTTCGTTTCACCTTGCGCGGCGATTTTTATAATGTCTATTTTCTGCAAAATTCGATTAATGCTTATACCGCGCAAATCGGTACGCTTGAAAATCTAAACACCGCTTATGCAGATTTGCAGGCCAAAGGCGTGGTAACACTAAAGGACGCCGTTCGTATAAAATCTTTGCTGTATTCTCTAAAAGCAGAAGTAACCGGTTTAAGAAACCAGTTGAACGATGCAGAGGCAGAATTACAATTGCTATTGCAGAATAATAAAACATATTTCGCGCCGCAGGCAGACAGCGCTTCCCTTACAACCGGAATTGATCAATATAACCTGCAGGCGCTTACTGACAGTGCGTATGCCAACCGGTATGATCTTAAACAGGCTACCAATGCAGTTGTGTATAATCAGCAAAATTACGCATTGCAAAAAGCCATGCGCGTTCCGGATCTCACATTGGGCGCAGAGTTTGATAAACGCGGCAGTTACATCAACAATGCATCATTTCTAAATGCCGCTATCGACCTTCCTTTTTTCAGCCGCAACCAGGGAAATATTAAAGCAGCTAAAATAAGTATTGATCAAAGCAAAACACAACTCGAGCTGCAAAAACAAACGGTTGAAAATGATGTACAAAAAGCATATGTAAAATTGCTCACTACGCATAAAATGCTGCAATCTTTCGATCCCAGTTTCAGATCGCAGTTTCAGCGTTTAATGGATGGCGTTACAGAAAATTTTCTAAAAAGAAATATCAGCCTGATCGATTTTACTGATTTTGTTGAATCATATAAAAACAATGTCCTGCAGCTTAACCAGCTTCAGAATGATCGTATGCAGGCCATCGAAGCATTAAATTTTTCTGTAGGGAAACCAATCATTGAATAAATATTTATATAAACGTATACACATGAACTCTTTTAAGATTTATTTACCCCTCCTGTTCATTCTTGCATTGTCAGCTTCCTGCGGGCAACACACTGTGATAGCAGAAAAAGACGACAAAGCAGTGCCCGACAGTATTGTAAATGCCACACAAACTGCGCCGGCAGAAATGGATGAAGTTGCCGAATCCGTTAAACTGAACGGAAAAATTATTCCCAATGAAAGCAAGCAGGCTAAAGTGTATGCACTTGTAAGCGGAAAAATAAAATCGCTCTCTGTTGAACTGGGCGACTACGTAAAACAGGGGCAGACACTTGCCATACTGCAAAGTACCGAAGTAGCAGGCGTTGCAAACGATTTGTCGCTGGCGCAGGCGAATGCAGACATCACCAGGAAAAATCTTGAATCTACTGAAGAACTGTACAAAAGCAACCTTGCAACAGGAAAAGATTTAACCAGCGCAAAGCTTGAATTTAATAAAGCCTCTTCCGAATTAAACAGGGCCACGCAGGTACAATCGATTACGGGCGGTACCAATGCTACCTTTCTTCTGAAAGCGCCTATCAGCGGCAGTGTTATAGAAAAAACCATTACCAATAATTCTGAAGTAAGGGCTGACAATAATGCCAGCCTTTTTACTGTAGCCGATCTTTCTACGGTGTGGGTGATTGCCAGCGTATATGAATCAGACATCAATAAAATACATATTGGCGATAATGTTATCGTAAACACTTTGTCTGCACCTGAAAAAAACTACCAGGGCAGAATTGACAAGATATATGATGTACTCGATCCGGCATCACGCACAATGAAAGTACGCATCAGCATGAGCAACCCGCACAATGAATTAAAGCCGGAAATGTTTGCTACCGTTAATGTAAAAGGAAAATCTGAAGGCAACATGCTTTCTATTCCTTCAAAAGCGGTTGTGATGGACGACAGCAAACAATATGTAGTTATAAAAAAAGATAAACAACTTGCGATAAAACCCATACAGGTAACAAAAAGAATTGGCGAAAAATCTTTTATTACCGGCCTTAAAGAAGGCGACCTGGTAGTTGTCAACTCCCAGGTTTTTCTGTATGAAGCGTTAAACTCTAAATAGTTCAAAATACCAGTATGAATAAGTTCATAAAAAAAATAATTTCCTTTTCCCTGAAGAATAAGCTGTTTATCTTCTTTTCTACGCTTATTCTTATCATCTGGGGAATTCTTGCGTTCAAAAATATCCCTATAGAAGCTTTTCCGGATGTTACCAATACAGAAATTACTATAATAACGCAATGGGCCGGCCGCAGCGCAGAAGAAGTAGAAAAATATGTAACCATTCCTATTGAAATTGCCATGAACCCGGTGCAACGGAGAACATCGGTAAGATCCACCAATGTCTTTGGCCTGTCTGTTGTAAAAATAATTTTTGAAGATGATGTTGACGATGCGTTTGCCCGCCAGCAGGTAAACAACCTGTTGCGTGATGTAACATTGCCCGATGGCGCTGATCCGGACGTGCAGCCACCGACGGGCCCTACCGGTGAAATATTCCGGTATACACTGCAGAGTTCTACCAAATCTACCCGCGATTTAAAAACCATTCAGGATTGGGTAATAGAACGACAGTTCCTGGGTGTTCCCGGCGTGGGTGATGTGGTAAGTTTTGGGGGTGAAGTAAAAACATTCGAAATAAAAGTGAACCCGCAGAAACTGGCTTCTTATGATATTACCCCGCTGGATGTTTACAATGCTGTTGCCAAAAGCAATATCAATGTGGGCGGAGATGTAATTGTAGACAATTCACAGGCGTACGTGGTAAGGGGTATCGGGCTTTTAAATAATATAGAAGAGATAGGCAATATTATTGTTGACAACATCAATGGCACACCTATTCTTGTAAAAGATGTGGCGGATGTAAATAATTCTTCCCTGCCAAGACTCGGGCAGGTTGGCCGCGATTTGCAGAACGATGTTGTTGAAGGAATCATTGTTATGCGTAAAGGGGAAAACCCCAGCGAAGTAATCAAGAAAGTGCAGGCGAAGATTAATTACCTGAATGAAAAAGTACTGCCCGATGACGTAAAAATAAATACATTTTATAACCGCGATGACCTCATTGACTTTGCCACACACACGGTTCTTCACAATATGGCGGAAGGAATTATTTTTGTAACGGTTATTGTATTTCTTTTTATGGCCGACTGGCGCACAACCGTAATTGTTGCCATTGTAATACCGCTGTCTTTAATGTTTGCTTTTGTTTGTCTCACATTAAAAGGCATGTCGGCCAATTTATTATCGATGGGGGCGATTGACTTCGGTATTATTATAGATGGTGCGGTTGTTATGGTGGAAGGGATTTTTGTGTTGCTGGATGCCAGGGCCCATGAAATTGGGATGGAGCGTTTCAACAAATTATCCAAACTGGGAATGATTAAAAATACCAGCGGTGAACTGGGTAAAGCCATCTTTTTTTCCAAACTTATCATCATAGCCGGCCTGCTACCCATATTTTCTTTCCAGAAAGTAGAAGGCAAAATGTTTTCTCCCCTTGCCTGGACACTTGGCTTTGCGCTGCTGGGCGCATTAATACTAACGTTAACGCTTATCCCATTATTAAGCAGTTTATTACTCAACAAAAATGTGCGGGAAAAGCATAATCCTTTTGTAAACTTTATTACCAGCGGGGTGATGAAAATGTTTTCGCTTGTATACCGGTTTAAAAGATTTACGCTGGTGGTTGCGGGTATACTGGTTATTGTGGGCCTGTTTTTATTTAAATTTCTTGGGTCAGAGTTTCTTCCTGAACTGGATGAAGGCGCCATTTACATACGTGCTACCTGTCCGTTAAGTGTATCACTGGACGAATCGAGGGATGTTGCCAATAAAATGAGAAGGATTATCAGGGATTTTCCGGAAGTAAAACAGGTCATGTCACAAACTGGCCGTCCCAACGACGGAACAGATGCTACCGGTTTTTACAACATAGAATTTCATGTTGATATATATCCTAAAAAAGACTGGAAAAGTGGTATCAGCAAGGAAGCGTTGGTTGAGAAAATGAAAGGCAAACTGTCTGCCTTTCCCGGTATTGATCTCAATTTCTCGCAGCCTATTTCAGATAATGTGGAAGAAGCTGTATCCGGCGTTAAAGGTTCGCTTTGCGTAAAAATTTATGGCGATAGTTTACCTTATATAGAAAAAAAGGCAGGCGAAGTTTATGATATCATGAAAGGGATTAAAGGCATTGAGGATCTCGGCGTAATAAAAAATATTGGTCAGCCGGAATTGCGCATAGATCTTGATCAGAATAAAATGGCCCTGTATGGTGTAACCACTGCCGATGCAAACGCCGTAATTGAAATGGCCATTGGTGGTAAAGCCGTCACCCAAATATATGAAGGCGAAAGAAGATTTCAGTTACGGTTACGATACCTGGAAAGTTACCGGAACAATGCAGACGCTATCAGCAATTTAATGGTGCCCACATTGCGTGGCGCCAAAGTGCCTATTAAAGATATTGCTGCCATCCAGATGCTTACCGGCCCAAGCCTTATATTCAGGGATGAAAATGTACGGTATGCTGCCGTTAAATTTTCTATCCGTGGAAGAGATATGGGTAGTGCAATAGCAGAGGCACAGGATAAAGTAGACCGGCATGTTAAATTGCAAAAGGGTTATGAAATGTTGTGGGCGGGTGATTTTGAAAATCAGCAGCGCGCTACAAAAAGACTTAGCCAGGTGGTACCGATCAGCATTCTGATCATCTTCCTGATTCTTTTCATCATGTTTGGCGATATAAAAGATGCCGGCATGGTGCTGATGAACGTTCCTTTTGCTATCATTGGTGGTATTGCGGCACTTTTAATAACCGGAACCAATTTTAGCATCTCTGCAGGTATTGGGTTCATTGCATTGTTTGGTATTTGTATTCAGAATGGGGTAATACTTATTTCTGTATTCAAAAAGAATTTACAAAAAGTAAAAAAGCATGAGTTCAACACACATACGCTGGAGCATGCCATTAAAAACGGTGTAGAAAGCAGGGTGCGTCCCGTTGTAATGACAGCACTGATGGCTGCTATTGGCTTACTTCCGGCTGCACTGTCTAATGGCATCGGTTCTGAAACTTCCAAACCATTGGCCATTGTTGTAATTGGTGGATTAATAACGGCAACAACATTAACACTGCTGGTTTTTCCGCTTTTCTTTTTCGCTGGCTACAGGAAATTAGGTCAGAAAATGGATTAGCAGATAAAAAACACATGCGTGTGTTGTTTGCAGGATAGCATTATAATCTAATGAAAATGACCAGGTACAATACACGCATCCATACAAGTTTACAACGATCGGGCATTACTGTAGTATTCATACACAACAATAAAAACCGTGACCAAAACGCATAAAATAACATACAAGGTTTTTTTATTTGAGCGTGTTAAAAAGAAAATAAAGTTTTTTAACACGGAAACGTATCCCCTGCAAATAAGGTTAACGGCAGGTGGCAGAACCTTGTATCTGAAGAGTTACTTTTTCAGCATTATGCAGCAAAATAAATACCAGCAGGAATCATTATGCAGCGAAAGAAAAGTCTCCATTGATGATGTTATTTACAGTGAGGAAACGCTGATTGAATATATATTGGGAAATCAAAAAAAGAAAACCTCACTGGACGCGATCAGGCAGGAATACAATTTCTTTTCTTATGATATTCTTCATGAGATGGATGAAAATTTTAAAAAGTTCATGGTTGATTTTTTCTATTCAGAAAGTTTACCCGCTTATGCTCTTTTTATAGAAAACGATGGGACCAATCATACGAGTGAATTTATCCTCAACAATTTTGGCATGTCACTACAACCAGCTGTATACGGCAAGCTTATTAAGGCGGCCGTTGAACAGGCTCCGCCGTATATTCCTGTTATCAGGTTTTTTCGGGAAAAAATAAAAACGCCGCTCCCTGTATTTCCGGTGTACCAGTGGCAGCAGGAAGCCATTATAAAAGATTTCACGTTGTTTATTGATGAAAATTTCCCGGAATATAAACTGCACCAGCCCGCTGATTATATTAACAGGCTTCTCAGGCAGCGCCCGTAAATATTATTGCTGTGTGCTTCTAAGTAATTGTTAATTATTTTTGATCAGTTGACTGCTGCAAGTATTACGTTTATCTTTAAATGATAAACCAGGTCTTTGCGTATGAAATTGCTGATTGCCGCTTTGTTTTTAATGCTTCTTATATCCTGCACAAAAACAGCAGGATATTATGATAACACGGGAGCAGCAAAAAAATTGTCACTTCCGCCTTATTCAGAAAACGGCAAAGGAACATTCGGTTTTCTGATGAATGATTTCAATGATCCCATTGACTCCATTTTCACTATTTTTGGAGCCTTTCATTCTGCTACCATGTTTGGTTCAAGCTGGATAACCAACACGACCGAAGCTAGTTTTTACCGCGAGGCATCAACAGGAAAGAAAATAATTCAAATCAGTGGCAGGCTTTCAATCTTAACCCAAACGGCAATTGAGACAGACTTCAGCGCAGCTTTCAACCTCGCTATAGATTCTGCTTCCCCCAGCAAAATCATATTCCCTGCCAACATTCGCCAACAATACTTACCCTGGCATTTTTTCACTCCAGAAAGATTACATTAATTGGCGCTCTGCCGGCATTTATTATGCGGCAATGCCCAATCAGCCTTTTTTACTTGAAATCACAAAATTTGACACCCTTGCCAAAATATGCAGCGGGCGCTTTTCTGGTATTTTGTATGATTACTATGGCACTGCAGATTCAATCATTGTCAAGAACGGGCGGTTTGATGTAAAGTATCAATAAAGTTACTGCATGCTATTTTTCTTTGAGGAAATCAGCACCAATTGTCGTTTCTTCCCAATCATCAATATCTTTTTGCAGTTCAGTTATTTTATTGCGGGCCCCTTTTAATGCGCCAACACCCAATAATAAACGCAGGGGTGGATTGGATGATTCAACAGCTTTAATAATTGCCCGCGCAGCCCGTACAGGATCACCCGGCTGGTTGCCGCTGTAACCACGTATCGTTTCTTTATTAGCTCCGGCAGTTTCAGCATAATCAGCTATTACAATTTTACTGTTATTAGCCGAGCGCCCGGCCCAGTCTGTCCGAAATCCACTGGGTGCTACAATGGTAACTTTAATTCCCAGATGCGCTGTTTCTTTGGCCAATGCTTCAGAATAACCAGTAACTGCAAACTTTGTTGCATTATAAAAACCAACCGCGGGAAAAGCTACCAATCCACCAATTGACGATATGTTTACAATGTGACCGCTGCGTTGCTTGCGCATAACCGGTAAAACCTCAAGCGTCATATTAGCCAATCCGAAAAAATTAATATCAAACATGCGGCGAACCTGATCCTCTTCACTTTCTTCAATAGCACCAAAATAACCGATGCCTGCATTGTTTACCAGCACGTCTATTCTTGAAAATTTATTCATCGCTTGCTGAACAGCGGCCTTTATTTCTGCAGATTTTGTTACGTCTAATTGAATGGCAATCGATGTGTCCGGAAATTTTGATACGATATCTTTAATATCGTCAGGGTTACGCGATGTGACGGCAACTTGATGTCCCAGTTGTAACACTTGTATAGCCAGTTCACGACCGAAACCAGTTGAACATCCCGTAATAAACCATACTTTATTCATTGTAATGATATTTGTTGATGTAAATTAATAAGAAACCGGGATATGTCTGACAACATACGGAAACAAAAAAATGTTTGCTTTTTTAACTCCCAATAAAAAAGGCCCCTTATTTAGGAGGCAATATAAAGCAAACTCAATTATCTATATTTTCTACACTGCAAGTAACGCGCGTTGCGTATGATGAAAAATGCTCAGTTTTTTTAATGATGCTTCAATATCAGCTGCGCGGCTAATTAATGATTTGTCTTTTATATATTTATTAATGTTAACAGCAGTATGAAGCATATTGTTTTTATAAATATTTTTGAAATTAAAAAAATTAAGTGAGAAGCCCCAATCCTGTGCAAGGTGTTCAAAAACGTTTTTATCATTATCAAACAAAATTGTATAATCTGCTACAATATAATTGCCGGCCGGTATTTTTTGCAGGTGCTGTAAAATTGCTTCGTTATAAGCAATCCACACTTTCAGGTAGCGCTGGCTATGCTTTGTAAGCAGCATATTCATTCTTCTTTTTCTCTTAAAATGTTCCCATATAAATTTGGA
>JBDUAY010000133.1:0-13044 GCA_040004415.1 Bacteroidota bacterium
AATCAGCGTTTCCAGTTCAAAATTTGCAGCATAGGCTTCATCTGCAAAATGATAGACGTATGGATAATCCGGGTTGTATTTGTTAAACAGCAGTTTAAGTTTTGCGAGTGCATCCTGTGTACTTACCCCTGGTGAAAGCCGGTACATGGTATTGAATGTCCAGGATGGCTGATAAATAAACATAGTGGGTTCTGCAGGAGCGAAAGGCGCATTGGTGAGCGCATCTTTTACCACAGCAATTACCCGCAGGTGATTGGGTGCATTAGATACAGACCAGGTAATGATTTGATTGAGCGGTTCTTTTAACCGCATTCTTTTTACAGCGGCTTCGTTCAAGATTACGCAGTTAGAATCTGCTGCAAAACTTCCGGTAAAGTTTCTGCCGGCTAATAATTGTATGCCCAGTGTTCTGAAATAATCTGTATCAGCCAATGCATTCATGGCAATTGACAATGGTTCGTTGGGCAGGCGGCCCGGCCAGTTATCGATGGTATTATGAGAATTGACATCAGTTGCGGGGCTTAAAGATTTTGTCATACTGCTCACCATACCCGTGGCCAGCACGTCGTGTTTAAGTGGTCCGTATTGCGAATTGACGCCGGGAGACATTAATAAACGGTTGGGATTATAACCACGCGGCCTGTTCTTTGCATATTGTATTTGCTGGTAAACAATAATGGTACTTATGATCAATGCAATGGAACAACTGAATTGTAATACAACCAGTATCTTTCTTGGCAGCGTTGCAGATTTGCCTGCCTGCATAGTTCCTTTCAAAACTTTTACCGGCTGAAACGATGATAAATAAAATGCCGGCCTGCTACCAGCCAGCAACCCCGTAATCAATACATAGCTTATTATAATAAGCCAGAAGTAAGCGTTTGACCAGGGTATGCTGATTTCCGTTCGCGCCAGCAAATTAAAAGCGGGTAATGCCAGTTGCACAAATAATAATGAAACAAGAAATGAAATAAAAGTGATCACTACTGATTCAATCAGGAATTGCCAGATCAACCCGGCCCTTGTTGATCCAATAACTTTTCTTACACCAACTTCTCTTGCTCTTTTTTCTGAACGTGCAGTAGAGAGGTTCATAAAATTGATACACGCAATCATTAATACCAGCATACCGGTAATGCTGAACATTTTTACATAATCTATCAAACCACCGGTAGCAATACCGTTTTTATAATCAGTATAAAGGTGCCAGTCGGCCAGCGATTGCATTGTAACCTGTTGTTGAAATGTCTTGTATGTACCGGGCGAATACTTTTGTACCAGCAGCCGCATTTTCGGTTCTGCCTGTGCGTAAGTAACATTCGGTTTTAAAGAGGCGAATAATTTAAAGAACGTATGGTTCCAGTTGGTAGTGGCCGCTTTTACCCAGCCACCCGATGCAAATACACTGAAAGGATAAATGTAACTGAACTGCAGAGAAGAGTTGCGCGGAATATCTTTTATAATGCCGGTTACTTTCTTGCTGTCATTATTAAAACGAACTACTTTGTTCATCGCGCTTTCATTGCCAAACAATGCTTTGGCAGTTGATTCAGTAAGTACAATAGAAGACGGATCTTTCAATGCATTGTCTGCATTGCCTTCAATAAAGGGGAATTGAAATATTTTCAGAAAATCGGCGCCAGCTACCATGCCATCGGGAGAAATCTTTTTATCATTCACCGTAAGTATGTCTGTAAGCGTACCATAATTGGCGGGACCAAAAGCAGAAGCCGTATAAGCAATCTCAGGCACCTCATTTTTTAATGCATCTGCCAACGGGATACAAACTTCAATCTGCGTTTTTATTTCACCGTTATTATTGTAATTGTATTTTACCTGGTATGCCTGCTGGTAATTGGGCAGGAAGTGATCAAAAGAAGTTTGATCATTTACCCACAAACCAATCAGTAATGCCACGGCCATGCCGGTTGCCAAACCGAAAATATTTAATGCGCTGTATACTTTACTGCGGATAAGATTGCGCCACGCTGTTTTAAAATAGTTTTGTAACATAAGAAAGTTTTGAACTGTCAGCTGCAAGCTTCGGACAGTAAAAATTTATTTTAATGCACCATAAGATGAATCCTGGACATTGACCATTGAATATTACTACCTGGAAAACTGAATTACTACTCACCAACAAACAATGCTCTCCCGAAGTTTTGAGACAATAATCTTTAGGGACATTCATCACATTAGACAGGCACATCGTCCTGCCCCTACGCCCGCCTGCCAGCCTTTTATTACTCGCTCCTAAGTGAATTCACAGGGTATGCTACTGTAGCTTTGATGGCCTTGATAAAGCTAAATGTCTTATTCTTTATCAGCGCGTGTAAAGCAGTCCTGAAATAATTTTTAATCATATAGCAGGGGATTTGCCGGTGATAGTACCCAAGATAATGCCATTTGTTAAACTGCTTGTGAATAAATGAATTAGCATTTATTAAGCAAGGCGTGCGTCCGTTCCTGATACACCGTCCGTTCGTTTTTAGCGCAGTGTGACTCGTCCTAAAAAAATATCGTAGACGAAAAAACAAGCCGGCCGTTAACCTGCCATGGTTAGAACCAATGATACTGGCTGTGTTATCGATGGCAGGACGGCGACCACGGAGAAAGCAGGTAAGCAACTCCAAATAAAAAAGTAAAGACGCCATGCAGCGTCTTTACAGGTAAGAGAGAATTGCTCCCTGAATTATCAATTTGTATTATTTCTTTTTTATCGCGGAGTTATCTTAAAGTAAAAGTAAGATTGCTTCCGCCATGAACGGTTACGGGTATACCGCCGCCATTCAATGTTCCTTCAATGCGATCTTTTTTTACATCACCTTTAAAACCGGCAAGTGCACTTGCCGAAACTTTATCGGCTGATAAATTTAAATCGACTCCTTTATCTTGTGGAATCTGCAATGCAACATTGCCACCAGAATTGCTGATTCTAACATACTTTCCCAATGTTTTAACGGTTACATCTATATTGCCACCACTTGTAGAAGTTTCTACGCTGCAGGTTAAATTGGTCATGTAAACATTTCCACCCGACGTGTGGGCAGACAATTCTCCATCAATCTGATCAGCATGCACATTGCCGCCACTGGTAGTTGCCTTAATGGTTCCATCAAGCGCGTTCAATACCAATGATCCGCCAGAGGTGCTGAGCGTCATATTGCCATGACTGTTATCGGCCTTAATATTTCCGCCGCTGGTAGAAAGATCGATATCATCTTTTAGATCTGACAACGTTATATTACCACCGGAAGTTCTTCCTTTTATATGTCCGCTTAAATGATCTATGCTGAGATTACCACCACTGGTAGTGAAATCCTGCGTTCCATTTAGCGCCGTCATGCTAATATTACCACCGCTGGTAGAAAGATCTGTAGATGATACGTGGGGAACGTACACTTTAAATGAAATGCTCAGGCCATTGTTCCAGTTGTGAAAATTATGCTTTTGTTTAGCAATGGCAGTTAGCGTATGATTTTCTGCAGACACCGTAAGATCATAATCTTCATCAAGCCGTTTTTTTATATCTTCTTTTGATAGGTTGCGATCACGGCTGTTACCAGGTTTAATATACACTTCAATACGGGCTTCTCCATCTACGCCGGCAACAGAAATGTTGCCACCGGTTGTTTCACATTTTACATGTTGAATGGATTCGGCCGTCAGCGTTTTAACCATGTAAGGTTCTTTTGACGATTCCTGTGCATATACGGATGCAGCAAGCACTATAAATAACAAAACACATAAATACTTTTTCATAACAAATTACTTTTTAGATTTTGATGGCTTCCGGATAAACAATACATAAAGGTCTGATTTCTTATACCCGGTTATATATCTTGACGTTCCAGGTTGAAATATGTTACAATTTCCGGGGGTCATTTAAGCGAATATTCAAACTATTTTATTTTTACCTTGACATCTGCCGCTGCACTGCGCACGATTACCGTCTAATGCTTACTCCGTTCTCAAACTTTTTATTGGGTTGGCAACAGCTGCCTTTATTGCCTGGAAACTTACTATCGCCATAGCAACAAAAATGGCTAAAATACCCGATACCAAAAATATCCACCAGCTGATAGTGATTTTATAAGCAAAAGCCTGCAGCCATTTGCTCATTGCCAGCCATCCAAGAGGGGTTGCTATTACAATGGCTATAACCACTAGTTTTATAAAATCTTTTGAAAGCAAACCCACGATACCGGATACACTTGCTCCCAGCACTTTGCGCACACCAATTTCTTTCGTACGTTGAAGGGTACTGTATGAGGCGAGGCCCAATAGACCCAAACAAGAAATAAAAATAGCCAACACTGCAAAATTTAAAAACAGGTCTCCGAAATTATCTTCTGTCTTGTATTGTTTATACAGAAAATCATCCAGGAAATAGTAATCAAATGGCCGGTTGGGAACTAGTTCATTCCATTTATTTTCTACTTCTTTTATAGCAGTGCCCACATTTGCCGCTGAAATTTTAATGGAGAGTAACCGGTTGCTCCACCGATCCATGCGCATTACCAAAGGCCTTATATTTTCCTGCATAGACCTGTAATGAAAATCTTTCAGCACAC
The DNA here is from genome assembly GCA_040004415.1 of Bacteroidota bacterium. GTDB lineage: Bacteria > Bacteroidota > Bacteroidia > Chitinophagales > Chitinophagaceae > JACMLD01. The sequence continues at coordinate 4,575 of JBDUAY010000133.1, forward strand.
CAATGATCTTCCCTTTTCTGCCCCATTGGTCAAATTTTTTGCCAACGGCATCCTTTACAGATGTGTACCCAAGCATTTTTGCTGCACTTTCATTAATAACCATTGCCTGTGTGCTATCTGTTGCAAATTCCCTGGAAAAAGATCTGCCGGCTGCCAGTTTTAATTTATATTGGTTGATATAATCATAATCAACAATGAATAAATCAAGATTGGTTTTTTGTATTTCACCTGCTTTATTCTGCATCTCAGAATAGGCCGACGTATAGTCCCCACCCGGGACGCTGGATGAAAAGCTGGTTGAAATGACACCAGGTACCCCTGCTAAAGATTCTTTAAATGCATAATTATTTTTATCGTAATTGGTGTTAATTATCATTACCTGGTTTTTATTAAAACCCGTATCCTGGTTGCGCATATAAGCAAGCTGCAAATAAACAATGATGGTGCCGGTAATCAGCACAACAGAAATAGTAAACTGAAAAACAACAAGTCCTTTTCTCAGCAACATCCCTTTGGTGCCGGTTATAAAACGACCTTTTAAAACATTTACTGGTTTATAAGAAGATAAAACAACGGAAGGATAAAGCCCTGCAAAAAATCCGATGCCAACAGCTATAAAAAGCACTCCAGTGATCTGCCATGGATTATTAAATATGTTATTACTTATTTCTTTTCCGGCGAGCTGGTTAAACAGCGGCAATAACAGTACGCATAAAATGATGGACAGTATAAATGCAATCAGGCAGATAATAACAGACTCACCAATAAATTGTTGGGCCAGTTGAAAACGTCCCGCACCCGCAACTTTGCGTATACCTACTTCTTTTGCGCGTTCAGCACTGCGTGCTGTTGTAAGGTTGATAAAATTAATGCAGGCTATCAATAAAATAAAAGCAGCTATAACAGAAAAAATATAAACATTATTGATATTTCCGGTTACAAACCCATCCCGTTTTGATTTCAGGTATACATCCCGGAATGGCTCCAGGTGTAAATAGTCCTGCATCTGATTCTTTTTTGCTGCCGAACCGTTATGCCTTTCCATAAAGCCAGGCAGTTTCGCTTCAAATGCCTTTGCTTCTGTATGCGGCTTTAATAACAAATAAGTATAAAAGTTATGGTTGGTCCATTCACTGTCTGAAGTTGGCTGGCCATACAATTGCTTGTAAGAAGACATTGATACAAGCATGTCTGCTTGTATTTGTGAGTTAGCAGGTATATCTTTCATAACACCGGTAACTGTTGCGTTAACAGCGGCACCAGTTAATGCTACGTGCCTGCCAAGTGCGTTTGCATTTCCAAAATATTTTTTTGCTGCAGTTTGCGACAGTATAACACTCAATGGCTCGCGCATGGCTGTATTTTTATCGCCATACAAAAGTGGGAAATCAAAAAGGTTAAATACACTTGAATCTGCAAACACAGTGTTTTTTTCCTGGAATTTAATATTTCCTTTACTTACCAGTATTTCATCTCTCGAAAACCTAACGGCATCTTCTACTTCCGCGAAATCTCTTTTTGTATAAATGCTAATTGGGGCTGTGGTAATTCCTTGTTCTATAGTCTCAGAAGGCGTTCTGGTATCCGTCACTACCCTGTAAATGCGATCTGCTTTGCTGTGAAAATTATCGAAACTGCTTTCAAAATGCACATACAGGTAAATTAAAAAACAGGCGGCCATACCAACGGCAAGCCCGGCTATATTGATAATTGAAAACGCCTTGTGCCGCCGCAGATTGCGGATAGCGATGTTGAAATAATTTCTTAACATGAAGTACCCGTTTTAATTCTTAACCATTCGCAATAAGCCATGGCCTGTAATTTCATTTATCTGCTGACAGCTAATAGGTAACTGTTGTATTTTTATTCTGTTCGTAAACTTTTCACCCCGATGCAGATCGGGATTTCGTCACTCCGTGCGAAGCGATTTCACCGGGTTTGCAATCGCTGTTTTTATTGACTGGAAACTAATTGTTGCCAATGCGATCAGTACTGCTATCGCGCCAGCTAATATAAAAACCCACCAATGGATAACCGTTTTATACGCAAACATATCCAGCCATTTATTCATGGCCCACCACGCGATGGGTGATGCAATCACAATTGCCAGCACAACAAGTTTTAAGAAGTCTTTTGACAGGAGCGCCGTTACCTGACTTACCGATGCACCTAACACTTTCCGGATGCCAATTTCCTTTGTGCGCTGAACTGCCATAAAAGCCGATAGCCCAAATAACCCGAGACAGGCAATCAGCAAAGTGAATGCAGTAAATACGCTGAATATTTTAGCCAGCCGGTCTTCAGCCTTGTACATGTTATCGAACGCCTCGTCCATAAAATAATATTCAAATGGCTGGGCGCTGTCATATTTGCCATACACAGCTTTTAATTGTTGAATGGTTTGTGCAACATTTGCACCGGGTGCTAACTTTGCAAAAAAACAACCGCCGCTTTGGTTCCATCCACTCAGCGTATCATCGTCTTTGGAGAATTGAAGACATAACGCGCCAATTTTTCCCTGGAGTGATTGATAGTTAAAATCTTTCAACACACCTTCGGTATTATAAACAGTATTATTTCCCAGCGGAAGTTTTCCATTTAACGGGTTATCGCCGAAATTTAATTTTTCAACAGCGGCTTCATTCAATACCACTGCATTTTTAGCGCGGTAATAGAAACTGTCTGCTGGTTTGATTTTCCATTGCAATCCAAGCAAAGAAATAAAATTTTCATCTACTTTCATATAGGCAATAGATACATCGGCTGTACTATTTTTTGCTTTTGTGAAAAAGATATCATACCCTTTATACATGGGATAATGACAAGCCGCCGTTTGCTGCACAGAAGGCAACGAAGCTGTTTCTTTTTTAAATGCGTTATAATGTTTTCCGATGGTTTGTGAAAAAGGCATCATCAAAACATTATCGCGGTTAACACCGGTATCAGCATGCCTGAAGAAATACATTTGCCGGTCTATAACAATGCCGCAAATGATAAGCAGTACTGAAACAGAAAACTGGAAAACGGTAAAAAATTTCCTTACGCTTACACCACCCGTTTTCGTACTCAATTTTCCATACAACACTGCCACGGGCTTGTAAGCAGATAAAAGCAAAGAAGGATATGCGGATGCGGTTACAACGGTAATAAGAAACAATATGGCAAAACGCAAAAGCATTGTTGGGTTGTGCAGGAAACTATTGTCAATATCTATTTTTAAAAAATTAAAGAAAACGGGTTGAAATAATATGCAGAGCATATAACCCAGCCCAAAAGAAATAGCTGTATACAATGAGGATTCAACAAAAAACTGCATGGCAATTGAACGCCGGCCAGCGCCCATTACTTTGCGCACACCAATCTCTTTTGAACGGATGGCGGCGCGTGCTGTTGCCAGGCTAACATAATTGATAAGTGCCAGCAGTAAAACAAAAGCTGCAACAAATGGAAATATGGCCAGGTATTTCGTATTTGAACTGTCGGCAAAGTTTGCCTCAAGATGTGTATTGGCAAAAGGCACCGTGGTAAAGCTTTCTTCATCTCCGTTATTGGCGGCCCTGTTGAGCTTATTAAGATTTTCCGCCAGCTGTTTTCCCTGTGCCGGGCTCTTTAATAAAAAATAACTAATAAACGCGCCACCCTGTACAGTTTGAGATTGTGCGAATAATTTTAATTCTTTAATGGATAAAAGGCTGGAGAGGGAAACAACAAAATCAAATTGAATGCTTGAATTGGACGGCGTCTTTTCAGCAACGCCTGTTACGGTAAAAGTATAGTCGCTGTTATACCGGAGTGGCTTGCCAACAGGGTTATCATTACCAAAATATTTTTGCGCTATCCGTTGTGAAATAACCATGGAAAATGGTTGCTGCAATACTTTATCTTTATTGCCATTTGCTAAACCAAAAGAAAAGAAATGAAAAAAATTACTGTCTGCAAACAGTAAGTTATTTTCTGAAAACCGTAATTCGGGCGATTGCGGATTTTGGATAACTGGTTGCCGGTAATCTTTAAACAGGCGAACGTAGTTTTCAACAAAAGGAACATGTTGTTTGGCCAACGGCGCAGCAGCATAGCTCATCGTAGGCGTATTCATATAATCATTGCCCGCCTTTATTTTATCCTGTATCCAAACGATGCGGTCAGCATTTTTATGAAACCGATCATAGCTTGTTTCATGGCCAACATACAGCACAATCAGCATACACACTGCCAGGCCAATTGCGAGGCCGGAAATGTTTATGAAAGAATACGTTTTGTTTCTTTCAAGGTTGCGCCAGGCAATTTTGATATAGTTTCCAAGCATTACAAAATCTTTTATTTTTTGGCCATTGGCTATTAACCTGGGCCCATATTTTATTTCATCTCTAACAGCTAATTTATAGCTAAATGCTAACAGCTTTCTTCCTATTCACTTCTCAACGACTTCACCGGGTTCATCAACGCTGCTTTAATCGATTGAAAACTGATGGTGGCAACGGCAATTAATACAGACAATAACCCTGCTACCAGAAATACCCACCAGCTGATGGTGATGCGGTAAGCAAAATCGTTCAGCCAATGGTTCATGAGTAACCATGTAACAGGTACCGCCACCAGAAAAGCAACTATCACTAAAAGCACAAAATCTTTAGACAACAACAATAACAATTGCTGCACTGAAGCGCCCATTACTTTGCGTATGCCAATTTCTTTTCTTCTTTGGAGCACATTGTAAGATGATAGGCCAGCCAGTCCAAAACAGGCGATAAGAATAGCGAGTATTGAAAACAAACTGAAGATACTGCCAAACAATTCATCCGATTTATACTGGCGGTTAAATGACTCGTCCAGGAAAAAATAATTAAAGGGATCCGCTGGAAAGTAATTGTTCCATACTTTTTCTATAGTGGCAATTTTTTGGCGGATATTATCTTTCCCCAATTTTATAGAATAATATTCACGGATGCCCGGGCGAAGAAGAAATATAATAGGTTGTACTTTTTTCTGCAGGCCCTCGTTATGAAAATCGGCAACGATGCCTGCTATTCTTAGTGTATCACCACGAACAATCTTTTGGTCTATCGCTGTCTCCGCGTTTGTGAAGCCAAGTAGTTTTGCTGCTTCTTCATTTAGCAACACTGCTTTATTATCGGTTAAAAATTCTTTCGAAAAATTTCTGCCCGCCTTCATAGCAATGCCGAATGAAGGAATAAAATCATAGTCGATGGCAATATGGTAGAGTGTTACATTCTTGCTGTTAGCCTGTAGCCGGCGAATCCCCTGCGTCCAGTAAATTTCATTACCCATAACGGAGCTTGAGGCAGTGATGTTTTTTATACCGGGCTGTTGCAGCAATTCATTTTTGAATGGTTGCAAAAGATTATTGTATAAAGAATCACGTATGGAAGCGGCACCTTCAATAACCAGTGTCTGGCTGATATCAGTACCAAGCTTTTGGTTGCGCATATAACTGATCTGCTGGTAAACAATCATTGTTCCGGCAACCAGCACAACAGAGGTAACAAACTGAACAATGATTAACCCTTTTCTTAACAATGTTCCACTGTTACTGTTTTTAAAAATACCTTTCAGCACTTTTACCGGTTGATAGCCAGATAATACAAATGCCGGGTAAATGCCCGCCAGAAAACTACCGCCAAAAAACAATGATAAAAACCCAATCCAGTACGTTAATGGTAGTACGAAACCGGTCTTGATTTCCCGTCCAATAAAATGATTGAATGCAGGTGTAAGTAAAAAGGCAGCAATGAATGCAATGATAAGTGCAAATGAATTCAGTAAAAGGCTTTCGGTTAAAAATTGTTTAATAAGATCTGTGCGCAAGGCGCCCAGCACTTTGCGCACACCAACTTCCCGTGCCCTTTCTATTGAACGCGCGGTAGCCAGGTTGATGTAGTTAATCCACGCAATGAGTATAATTAAAATGCCGATCAAAAAAAGAAAAGAAACGGATTGCCCATCGCCATTAACTTCTGCTTCCTGGTTGTAATTAGAATAAAGATGTATGTCCGTCATTGGTAATACAGCCAACGCGGATTTTACATTGTTTGTCTTATTCCATTCGGCATTGTTCATATGCGCATCACAAAAAGCCGGCAGCTTGGCTTCAAACTGTTTCAGGTTGGTACCGGGCTTTAATTGCAGGTAGGTATAGAAATCATACCAGCCCCAGTTTGTCTCGGTTGAATTGGTAGTGTCGCCCTGCAGGCGTGAAATTTTTCCCATAGTGGCGTAAGAAGCCAAATAGTCGATAGTGAGATGCGAATTTGACGGATAGTCTTTGAACACGCCGGTTATTTCATACAATTGTGAAAATTCGCGATCCTTTGAAACCAATCTTTTTCCTACCGGGTTATCATTGCCAAAATATTTTTTTGCAAACGATGCAGATACAATCATTTTATCAGGAGCATCGAGTACATGCCGCGGATCGCCGGATGTCATGTTTATATCCAGCATATTAATTGCGGAAGGATCAGCATAATAGCCTTTCTTCTCATTAAATTTTACATTCTTCTCTTCGTTGGCCAATAATAATTCTGCATCATGCAGGCGACAGAAATTTTCTACCTCGGGAAATTCTTTTTTTAATGTTGGGCCGATGGCAGGGTAGGAAGTAGCGGACTTCCAGGCAAGGTTTCCCTGCTGGTAGTCATCGAGTCGCAACCTGACAATGTTAGCAGCTTTGTGGTTAAATGTATCATAGCTTCTTTCATACGAAACATATTGAAAGATAAGCAGGCAACAAGTTACACCAATTGACAGGCCGAGTATATTCAGCAATGCATAACCTTTCCGGCTGGTGAGATTGCGTAATCCAATTTTTAAATAGTTGTTAAACATAAGAGAAGCTTTGAGCTATCAGCTGCGCGCTGCGAGCGGGTGAAATGATGTATGATTTCTGATTTCTATGACGTCTGATTTCGTATATACAGGAATACTTTTTTTTCCGGCACAATGTTTCCACCTTAGTACATTACTCACATTTTCTTTACTGAATACTCAAGTTCTGCCGGAATCTGTTTTGGTAAATTATTGCTTTCAGGGGTGATATACATCAGGTTGAGGTAGGGGGCTGACTCCTTCTGAAAATATTCAATACGGACAGGATAAAAGCCCTTTACAAGCGGAAGAATAAAAGATTGAATTTTTCCGCTTGTATGTAACCCGTTGTAGTCAATCAATACCTCATTGTTCATCAATAATTTTGCTCCGCCGCCTGCATCCAGTCCAAAAGTATAATATCCATCCGTCTTAATTTCCAGCTGGCCTTCCAGCACACAGGCAAAGTTTTTCTCTTTTGTAATTTTACCAACATTGAACCCACTGTTTGCCAGTCCTTCTTTTGCTGCATGTAGTTTTTTAAAATCAGGAAGACTATCCCATGTGCCTTCATAGCAATAATAACGCAGGCCGCCTGGTTGCATGTTTTTTGGTTTACCAGAAGCGGGCAAAGCTGCTGCAATAGATTTAAAATTGCCGGTAATTGTTTGACTGTATTTTTCCCTGTTGCTGAAAGATTTTACAGTCAGTTTTCCTGGCCCATTCAAAACAAATGAATCCGCAATTAATTTATGTGAAGTCTTTACCGGTGTTGAACCGTCCGTAGTAAAATAAACATTTTTCCTGAGCTCGGTATTTATATGGAAAGTAATAGATTTGTTTTGCATAACAAGGCCATGCATTGGATGTATTACAAGATCTTCTTTTGCATATCCTGCGTAGGTATATTTCAGTCCATCATAGACCGTCCGGAAGATCATCGCGTTATGCGTTTCATCATTGTACTGCATCGTTTTCCAATGTGCGCCGTTTGCCTTAGCGCCAACAAGAAGGCTGTCTACTTTTGCAATGCCCATGTATTGATAAGGAGCACCCTCCCGTGCTGTTATCAGAACTGTTTTATTAAGCGGTACCAGTTTGTCAAGATTTTCTTTTACCAGCCTGCTGATATAATTATTATCCCACCACCAGGCAGGGTCGGCCATTAAATAAGATTGAAAAAGTTGTGGTTCCCTGCACAGGGCATACATGGCAAATATGCCGCCCAATGAACTTCCATACAATGTATTTTCGCTGTTTGTCTTGTATCTTTTATTGATATAGGGCAGGAGCTCAGTCTTTATAAATGATAAAAATTTATCTGCACCACCAGACTCCGGCATTCCATCCGTATGCGTCGGCGTAAAATCCCTGCCCCGCTGATTTGCGTCATTAGGGTACACATTCGGTATGCTGACAATAATATTCTCTGGAATAAATTGTATGTTAAGGAACTGGCGGATGTTTGATACGATCCGTGTGTTCCATTCTCCATCTGTGATATACAGTACATCATATTTTTCAGCTGATGATGGATCGTAGTTTGCCGGTAACACAATTTCTAATCGCCTGCCTTCCTTTAACACTTCTGAATACAATGAATCATGCATGATGGGCAGGTCTGGTAATTGTGCGTGCAGATTGG
>JBDUAY010000134.1:0-13017 GCA_040004415.1 Bacteroidota bacterium
ATCTTTTTTAATGCCTGCTAATAATCAATGGATGGGTTGATTATGCCGGGTTCTATTACTTTCAACGTATCAACCACAAATGGAATGACGGGCACGTTGCTGCTGATCTTTTTACGAATATACCCGCGCAACAATTTTGTTTAAAGAGAATGTTAAACCATGACAATTCTACTAATGCCAAACGCTTCTGCGTATAACGTGGAACATTGCCGCAGGTGGAGATTTCATGCTGGTCAAACCCGGAATCGCAAGCCGCACTTATTACAATGCGATATTAGCGGCATACCCTGTTTCTTTATGTTTCTGTTTGTGTTTCGCTTTTATGTATGTCGTTTATATATTGGTCTTTCAAATGGTCATAAAAGGAATGCCTGCTCACCAATGTTCCGATTAAGTTGGAAACCAATGCTGTCAACATAATATAAAAAATAACGTTGTGGCTGTTGGTCATTTCCAAAACAAGAATGGAAGCAGTAAATGGGCTTCTTGTAATACTTGTCAAAAAACCTGTCATACCGCATAAAATAAGGAGATTGGTTTCCGTGGGAGACAAATGAAACCAGCCGGAAAATACCGCACCGATGCTGGCCCCGGCACTTAGTGACGGTGCAAACACGCCACCAGATGCCCCTGCTGAAAATGTTGCTATCTGTCCGAAAATTCTTAAAATTGGCAAATACCATTCTACATGTTTATCGTTTGTGAATAAGGTTTTTACCATTATTTCTTTTCCTGAACCGAAGGTTTGCCCATCTACAAAAACTGCAAGCGCGGCAATAATCAGCCCGCAAATAGCCACATAAATTACTTCTTGCAAATTATTTTTCAATGCTTTTTTCTTTTTCAAAAGGAAGAGAATAGTAGTACCCATTCCACTGCCTGCAAGCCCTGTGATAATCGCTATCGGAATAGTCAAAAGTATTATCCAGGCAGGCATATCGCCCAAACTTGGGTACCCTAAATAAAGATAAGGCCCTAAAAAGTTCAAGGCCGTAAGCCCCGCAATGATAACTCCGGTAAGCAATGCAGATTTGAAAAAACTGAAATGCGTTTTGGTAAGTTCCTCAATTGCAAAAACAATCCCGCCTAAGGGCGTGTTAAATGCAGCCGCAAGTCCGGCGGCTGCACCTGTTACTATCATATTCCGTTTGGAGACTTTTGAATACCATGCCGGCAATAAATCATTTATTTTTTTGAAAATCGAAGCAGAAATCTGAATGGTTGGCCCTTCTCGACCAATCAGCCCACCACCAAAAACGATAATTAAGCTAGAGAGTATTTTTATAAATATTACCCTAAAACTAAGCAGCAGATTTACCTTGTAAGAATATTTGGGATTGGACAATTCAATAGCAGCACTTACTTGAGGAATGCCGCTACCTCTTGCATAGGGCGCATATTTTGAAACAACCCACCACCCTAAAACAAAACAGGCAGGTGTGATGATGAAAAATACCCAAGTTGTTTTTTCGTAAATGAGATGCGTTCCCAGTTCTGCCAAAAAAAACAATTTTGCATATAACACGGCAACTCCTCCAGATATAAAAGCACCAACCCAGAAAGGGAGCGCATTGAGCAAGTTCTTTTTAAGATTTTCATTCCTTATTAAGTCAAACTTTGATTTTAATATCGTTCTCGTCTTATCTAAATAATTCATCATCAAATTTAAAGATGTGTTGAAAAGGGTTGGATCTAACGCCATGATTTTTGCTTCATAATAGAGCGAATAAATAGCGGCGCCAGAAAATATACTATTCCTTGCAATACCTTTAGCGTACTGGCAAAACGTACACGCAGTTATGAAAAAAATCAAACAAGCAGCAATCAACCAAGCTATCTGCGGCGTAATTTATTCATATTTAGTAAAAGAGTTATCATTTTATTTTCTGTGTGGATGCAAATGCGGGGTGGCTGAAGGTAATTCAAAAAACTATCACATATCTGCGCAATTAAATAATTTTAATGACTGCTTGTGCCTGATTTTCATATTTCCATGCGCCATCCAGCCATTCAGACGGGTATTCATCACATTTCCACATTCCTCTATCTTCGCGCCATGACAGGTATAGATAGCGTTCTGCTAAAAGATGTGATTGTTCATAGAGTAGGTAACCCAACACGCGGCGAGGAATTGAAATGCTCAGTAAACCCACTTACATTAAATGATGAGATCGTAAACGGGTTGCTCACAAAATATTTTTTGGGAGCCTTTAATGAAAATGAACTGTATCATTTTACACACCTGAATGATCTGCAGTTGAATGAAGTGTTTACCTATGTGCGTGATCTGTTTGAAGATCCTTCGCTGCTGGTAAAGCAATCTGTATTGCTTGCACAGTTTCTGTACAGTAAGTCGACGCATGTAAAAGTAAAAGAAGGGGAATTATATGTAGCGATGTTTGATAAAGTGCATTATGATGGAGAATATGTTCCTGCAATTGGCATTTTTAAATCGGAGAACAAAGAAACTTTTCTGAAAGTATTTCCGCACGGCCAAAGTTATGAGGTGATACAGGAAGAAGGGATCAACATTAATAAAATGGATAAAGGCTGCCTGATTTTTAAAACGGATACGGCCGGTGGTTACAGGGTTTGCGTAACAGATAACACCAATAAGCAGGCAGATGCGCAATATTGGGTCAATGATTTTTTACAGGTAAAATCCTGTTCCGATAGCTATAATAACACCGACAAATATTTAAATCTTTGCAAGAATTTTATTACCAAAGAATATGGGGAGAAGTTTAATATTGAAAAATCTGAGCAACTGGATATGCTGAACCGGTCAATAGATTATTTTAAAACGAAAGAACAGTTTAGTTTGAAGGAGTTTAATAATGAAGTGATTCATCACCCGGAGGTGGTCGATAGCTTTATGCAATACAAACAAAATTTTGAGAAGTCGCGTAATTACGAAATAGAAGATGAGTTTGACATTAATTTATCGGCGGTAAAAAAGCAGGCGAAAGTATTTAAAACGGTATTGAAGCTGGATAAGAATTTTCATATTTATATTCATGGCCGCCGCGACCTGATTGAAAAGTGTATTGATGAAACTACGGGAAAGAAATATTATAAAATTTATTTTGAGGAAGAGTGGTGAGAAAGCGTGCTGCACAATTCATAACTTTATCCTTCGATACAAATACCATGTCAACACTCAGCGTAACCATTATACAAAGCATATTACACTGGCAGGATAAACAGGCCAACCTGGCCATGTTTGAGCAGAAGATAAATGCGATAAAAGATAAAACCGAAATAGTAGTGCTGCCAGAAATGTTCAGCACCGGTTTTAGTATGGAACCTCAATTGCTGGCAGAAAAAATGGACGGCGAAACGGTTGCCTGGATGAAACGTATTGCTGCTGAAAAAAAAATCATTCTTACCGGCAGTGTGATTATTGAAGAAGAGGGCAATTATTATAACCGCTTAATCTGGATGTTGCCCAACGGCGAAACGGGTATCTACGACAAACGCCACCGCTTTGCCTTTGCAGGAGAAGATGAACAGTTTACTGCAGGAAGTAAACGTTTGATTGCTTCTGTAAAAGGTTGGAAAATAAATTTACTTGTTTGTTATGATCTGCGCTTCCCGGTATGGGCGCGGCAAGCATCTCAGTCGTCTGAATTGGATGACAATGCACCCGAGTACGATATTTTAATTTACGTTGCTAACTGGCCGGAACGTCGTAACCATGCATGGAAAACATTGTTACAGGCAAGGGCCATCGAAAATCAATGTTATGTGGTGGGCGCTAACCGCGTAGGCGATGACGGTAATAATATTCACTACAGCGGCGACAGTATGGTCATTGATCCGTTAGGGGAAATTTTATACACAAAAGCGCAGGATGAAGATGTGTTTACAATTGTTTTACAAAAAGACAAACTGGAAGATGTAAGAAGCAAAATGCCTTTTTGGAAAGATGCGGATGAGTTTAGTATTTTTCCATAAAGAATGAATAAACAACATATCTGTTTAGGATGAAAAGAAGCAGGGTTTCATTATCTGAGACTTCTAATTTGTGAAGTTTCTTACCTTACCTTTCAAACCCAACGACTTATCATTTGTAAACTTCTTTCAACCAGTTCTGGTGAAACATCATTGCCGTCCGGCGTGTTCCAGCGGAACATTATATAGGTAGGAAAATAATACATGCAGGTTTACATGCCGTAGGTGAGCCTGTTCCTACCGCCGGATCCTTACAACGCAATGCTTACTAAAAGATCATTATTTTAAATTAAAATGTATAAAAACTATAAAACTCCGATAAAAAATATTTCTTCATGATCCCTAAACTCAAATTAAATAAAATTCATCATATTGCAATCATCTGCAGCAACTATGAAATTTCAAAAAAATTCTATACTGAAATACTGGATCTGGAAATTGTAAAAGAAACGCATCGCGCAGAAAGGAATTCCTACAAGCTGGATTTAAAAGTGAATGACATCTACCAGGTAGAATTATTTTCATTTCCTAATCCATCGCAGCGTCCATCCAGGCCAGAATCTTGCGGATTGCGTCATTTGGCATTTGAAACAGATAATATAGACGATAGCATTGCTACATTAAATAACAAAGGTGTAGTAACGGAGGCGGTGCGTATCGATGAACTGACCGGCAAAAGATTTACTTTTTTTGCGGATCCGGATGATTTACCATTAGAACTATACGAAAAATAATTATGAAAGCCTATATAAACGGACGTGTTTTTAACGGAACAACCATGCTGGGGGATGTTGCCGTATTAGTAGAAAATAATATTATTCATGATATCGTTTCGCTATCGGGTGTTCCGGCTGGCACAGAAAGAATTGATTTGCAAAACAAAATATTGGCGCCTGCTTTTATTGATATCCAAATCTATGGAGGCAATGGAAGTCTTTTTTCGCAAGAGCAGTCTGCAGCAGCCATCCTGGCAACGTATGAATATTGTTTGGCCGGCGGCGCTTCTCATTTTTTTATTACACTTGCTACTAATTCAACGGCGGTTTTTTTACGGGGAATAGATGCCGTTCGGGACTACTGGAAACAAGGCGGTAAAGGAATGCCGGGTTTGCATTTGGAAGGACCTTATCTCAATCCGCTGAAACGCGGCGCACATATAGAAAAGTATATTAAAAAACCAACGGCAGAAGAAGTTAAAGAGCTGCTTGATTACGGAAAAGATGTCATAAAGATAATGACCATTGCGCCGGAACAATGTGATGATGACGTAATCAAGTTATTATTCGACAATAATATAATTGTCTCTGCTGGTCACAGCAACGCTACGTACAAAGAGGGAGTTGCCGCGTTTGACAAAGGCATTACAACGGCTACGCATTTGTTTAATGCGATGTCAGCATTTCAGCACCGCGAACCCGGATTGGTGGGCGCTATTTATAATCACCCAACCGCCATGAGCAGCGTTGTACCTGATGGTATACATGTTGATTTTGCTGCGCTGCGTATCAGTAAAAAAATAATGCAGGAACGTTTATTTATCATCACAGATGCAGTTACGGCGGCAACGGAAGGCGATTATCCGCATGTCTTTAAAGGTGATCGCTACACCATGCCGGATGGCACACTTTCTGGTTCTGCATTAACCATGATGCAAGGCGTTAAAAACCTGGTAACCAAAGTTGGTATTGATTTGGAAGAAGCATTACGCATGGCCTCTTTATATCCAGCGCAGGTAGTTGGGTTAGATAAAAAATTGGGAAGAATTGAAAAAGGTTTTAACGCTGAATTTGTAGTGATTGATCCGCTAATGCTGACTTGTACCCCCCTCATGGGGTCGGGGGGTGCCCGTAAATAAGTTTCTTCACATACTCAAGCTTTACATCGTACCCATTCCTGATAGCGTCTGTGGATGGCTTTACTTCAATATCGGGTATAATACCGCGCCCGTTTTTAGGATAATTTTTATTCATCACCATACGAAAACGAGGCAGCCTGAAACGTACACGTGTATTGGGTAGTGTTGCTTCGGGTATAAACCAGGCTGTGTTTCCATAAGCGCCGCCGCCGGTTTCTTCACCGATTACTTTTACATTGCTTTGCCCCTTTATTGCATTTACAAATAACGTGCTGGCAGAAAAAGAATTTCCACCAGTGAGCACATACACGTTGCCATCGTAATGATTATTTTTTTTGGGGTTGAAGTAGTGGTGTTCAAAATAGCCAAAATGATATTTGCCATCACTCCTTTTTCTCGTCATAAAATGTGTAATAAAAAACGCACCGAAACTGTTATTGATATGACTTTCATATTTACTCATTCGCCTCACAGCATATAATGAATCTGCCAGCTTAAATTTTTTATCGATAAGATATTGAGTAAGTTTAGTAGACAACGATACATTGCCACCACCGTTAAAGCGCAGATCAATTACCAGGTTTTTTATGTGATCTTCTTTCAGTAAATGAAAGCTATTTCTAAAGAACGATTTTAATTTATTGCCATTGCTAAATGTTGAAACGGTCATATACGCAGTGCTTCCCGTAGTGTCTACCTGTATGTTTCTTATGTTGAATAAATTATTTGTTTTCCGATCTTTTCTACTTTGCTTTGGCAGTGTTCTTAAATACCTGCGGAATGCGGAATCTCTTCTGAAATCATAAAGATTGACCGTAGTACTTTTTTCTATACGGTTACTATCTAAATAACGAACATTAAATGTATCTGCTGGTCCAAATACAGATTGGTAGAGCCCGCCAAAAGTACCAATATTACTGAGCGTTTGAAATTTATGAACAATACTGTGGCCATCTTCAACCATGTAGCTAAAAAGGCTGTCCCTAACCGCTTCAATTGGTGTGTTATTGATAGAAGTTATAATGGTACCCCTTTTAAGAATAGAATCTTTTCGGTTAATGTTGAGATACACAACAGCAGAATCATCCCAGAATTTGATACCCAGCGGAAACTGCGCTTGCCCGACGGTATCAATATATTTTGCATATTTTTTTGAAAACCGGATGGAAGTATGTCCGCAATCAACCCTGGCAATCACATAACTTAACAGCGTTCTGAACTGTGGTTCCGTCATTGAATCGCGGATATGCCGGTAGCCATAATCAAAAAAATAATCCATTGAATCTTTACTTTCATACCAATACAATGATGGGTGTGCATCCTGTAAAATATCGCGAAACAATGTATAATCTTCCTGTAATTTTTCTCTGGGGTATTCTTTGTTGGGATCAAAACTGCTTTTGAGACTGCCACAACCTGTTATAACACAAGCAAGCACCAGCACTATGCCGGCGACGTGAAAAAAACGAACTATTTTTTGTGCAAATAATATCCTCATTTTCTTGTTCCTTCAACACACCCAAGTTCAGGAAAAAGCGTTCCAGCCCTGCGCGGTAATATCAAACGTATTACCCCCCTTGGTTATTATTTTTTTTCCTTTTTCTGGTTCCGTCATATAACCGATCACACTTATTTGCTCATTTAGCACCAACTTGTCGTATTCAGCCGGTGGCAACGTAAATAATAACTCGTAATCTTCCCCCCCGCTTAATGCGCAGGCCGTTGGGTCCAGTTCAAATTTATAGGCGGCATTGCGGGTGTCTTCGTGAATAGGTATTTTGTCTTCATACAAAACACAGCCGAGGTTGCTTTGCCGGCATATATGTAGAATTTCAGAACTTAGACCATCGCTTACATCCATCATAGCAGTGGGCATAATTTCATTGGCCGCAAAAAACTCAATAATATCTTTCCTGGCTTCCGGTTTTAGCAACCTGCCCACTACGTACTTTTGATCTTCCAGGTCGGGTTGCACTTTTGGGCTCTCAAGAAAAATCTTTTTTTCTCTTTCGAGCAGGGTAAGTCCCAGAAAAGCTCCGCCTAAATCGCCGCTTACACAAAGCAGATCACCTTTTTGCGCGGTGCTGCGTTTAACATATTTATCCTGTTTCACCTCACCAATAGCAGTAATTGAGATAACAAAACCTTTTTGAGACGTGGACGTATCGCCACCAATTAAGTCAACATCATATTTTTCGCAGGCGGCATAGACACCTTCATAGAAATCTTCCAGCGCTTCTAAACTAAACCGGTTGCTAAAAGCGATGCTAAGGGTAATTTGCGTGGGGATGGCGTTCATCGCATATACATCGCTCAGGTTCACTACTACACCTTTATAGCCGAGGTGCTTCAGCGGCGTATACGTTAAATCAAAATGCACGCCTTCGATAAGCAGATCGGTGGTAACAACAATTTGTTTTCCCAGCGGGTCAATTACAGCGCCGTCATCACCTACGCCAACAACGGAAGAAGCGTTTTGTAATTCTATATTTTTGGTAAGATGATCAATTAACCCAAATTCGCCCAATGAAGCTATTTCTGTTCTTTCTTCGCTCATTTTTATTTCTGATTTTGTAGATATTAATCGTATTCTTCTCCATTCACACATTTCACCAGGGCATCATGAACTTGTCCATTGCTGGCGATAATATGTGGTTGATAAGGGGAATAATAATTGCCTTTAAAATCGGTCACCTTTCCACCCGCTTCCTCCACTATTAAAAAACCAGCGGCGCTGTCCCAGGCTTGTAATTTATGCTCATAAAATGCGTCAAAGCGGCCAGCGGCTACCCAGCAAAGATCAATGGCTGCCGAACCAAGACGTCTTACAGGGATGCCTTTACGGATAAGGCTTGAAAAAACATCCAGCGGACTGTTGGGTGTGTTCAAATAAGTATAGGGAAAACCAGTTACCAGGCAGGCCTTATTGAGATCAGATTGTTGACTGACCTGAATTTTTTTCTCGTTTAATGTTGCGCCGAAACCACGTTGTGCAAAAAAGAATTCATTCATAAAAGGGTTGTATACCGCGCCCATAATCATCTTTCCGGCCTGTTCTACGCCAATGCTTACGCAGCAGATTGGAATACCATTGGCAAAGTTGATGGTGCCATCTATCGGATCGATTATCCATTTGTATTCACTATCCATTTTAATCTCACCGGCTTCTTCACTTAAAATGAAATGGTCTGGAAAATCTTCATGAATGATATCGATAATAACTTTTTCTGAAGCAAGGTCTGCTTCGGTCACCGGGTTATTGATGCCTTCTTTATTGGTTATCGTAAATTCTCCGTTAAAATAATGACGAAGCACATCTGCCGCTGCTTCCGTGGCTTTGATGAGGGTGTTTTTTAACATGGCGCAAAGATAAGGCCCACTGGCGAATGGATGCAGCGTCGACAATACTTGTGCTTCGCAGAATTGTAGCGAAAAGGGAACATGGATTGGATCGATTATCACCGGTTTAAAACATCCCAAACTAAAATCCTTTTATGTCCGTCAAATCCATGTCATCCGTAGCTGGCCCATAGTGAAGCAGCAATTCTACTTATTTAAACTTCCCATCATTGACTCAGCGTACCGCAAGCCGGCAGCTGCATTTTTTGGAAAGATGGCATTTATTTCATCTAATTCTTTTTTTGTAAACGATATGTTGATCGCACCTGCATTTTCATCCAGGTATTTAATGCGTTTTGTGCCGGGTATCGGGAAAATATTATTGCCCTGCGCCATTACCCAGGCCAGGGCCAGTTGAGATGCGGTGCAACCTTTTGCCTCGGCCAGCTTTTCCAGTGCGGTCACAAGGTCAAGGTTTTTTTGAAAATTTTCTCCCTGGAAGCGTGGAGAAAAACGCCGGTAATCACCCGCCTCAAAATCAGATTCTTTTTTTATCTGCCCGGTTAAAAATCCACGGCCGAGCGGACTATACGCCACAAAAGCAATATCCAGTTCGCCACATGTTTCCAGAATGCCGTCTTCGGGATCTCTTGTCCATAAAGAATATTCACTTTGCACAGCCGTAACAGGGTGCACGGCATTCGCCCTTCTTAAAGTGACAGAAGAGACTTCACTTAAACCGATGCCTTTAATTTTCCCTTCTTTTACCAGGTCTGCCAACGCGCCAACCGTCTCTTCAATTGGAGTGGAAGCGTCAACGCGGTGTAAATAATATAAATCGATAACATCTGTTTGTAATCTTTTCAGGCTGGCTTCGCAGGAACTTTTTACATAAGCGGGCGAACCGTTAAAACCGCGTGCCTGCGGGTTGGAAGGATCCCGAACAATACCAAATTTTGTTGCCAGCGTTACCAGTTGCCTTTTTCCTTTGAACGCTTTACCCACCAATTCTTCATTGGTATGCGGACCATATACATCGGCAGTATCCCAAAAAGTAACGCCAATATCAAGTGCATGATGAAGGGTTTTGATAGATTCCTCATCATCATGTGCGCCATAAAATTCACTCATACCCATACAGCCCAATCCGAGCGCCGAAGCTGTTAATCCCTGTGATCCTAATTTTTTTATTTGCATAGATATCGCTTTGTGTATTAACGTAGAAGCTAAAGTTAATCCAGGTAAAAATTAAACATGTTTATTTGCTGCTAAATACTTGTTATTTATACTTTGATCTTTGCCGGTTGTGCACTTCAAAGGTCGTCACGGTGTATATTTATTTGTAACGAAGATTTTGCGGGTGCGGCTTTATACGATTAATTGGTCAATCATTGGCTATGCAAAAAATCTTCTATTTTAGTACTGTTTAAAATACTGCTGTTGCTTTCAATCATTATTGTCAATTACAACGTACAATATTTTATCGAACATTGTTTGTACTCGGTACAAAAAGCCATTGCGGGTATGTACGCTGAGGTAATAGTCGTTGATAACAATTCTGCTGACGAAAGTGTTGCGTATTTAACACAAAAATTTCCGTGGATTATATTAAAAGCGAATACAGAAAATATTGGTTACGCCAAAGCCTGTAACCAGGGTCTGCAAATAGCGAAGGGTGATTATATTTTATTTTTAAATCCAGATACTATTTTAAGTGAAGATTGCCTGGAAAGATCAATCGAAATATTAACGGCGAAAAGGGATATAGGTGCATTGGGCATACATATGATTGATGGAACCGGGCGCTTTCTTCCAGAGTCAAAAAGGGGCTTTCCATCCCCCCGCGCTTCGTTTTTTAAATTATCAGGGTTGATAAAAATATTGACGCAATCAAGAATGGTTACCCAATATTATTTGGGATGGTTGCCGGAAAAAGCAAACAATGAAATAGATGTATTGTCGGGCGCGTATATGATGATAAAGAAAGAAGTGCTTGAAAAAACGGGTGGGTTCGACGAACAATTTTTTATGTATGGAGAAGATATCGATCTCAGTTACCGCATCAGGCAGGCGGGGTATAAAAATTATTATTTGGGAGAAAAGAGCATCATACATTTTAAGGGAGAGAGTACGAATAAAAATAGCAGGTACACAAAACTGTTTTATAAAGCCATGAAGATTTTTGTAGCAAAACATTACAAAAAGAAATCAACCGGTTTCATGATGCTTATGCGCGCAGGCATTGGAATAAGCCATGGATTGTCTTTTGCAGGCCAATTGTTCATGCCGAAGCATTCAACAGTATTAACGAACAGGCAGATTAGTACAATAATTTGTGGGGGAGACCAGGAAACGAGAAAAGCTGCTAACATATTAATGAGCTATCCCCAGGTGAAAAGAAAAATAGTGTTTACAGCAGATTTAACGGGAATGCGCAATGCTGCAAAGTCACAGCCAGTGGATGAAATTGTTTTTTGTGGGGGCTTGCTGCCGTATAAAGACATTATTAATTATATCGAAAATTCTGCCAGTAATATTGACTACAAATTTTTTGCGGCAGATGGAAATAGTATCGTCGGAAGCGCATCCAAAAATAGCAGCGGGGAAGTATTGATGTTAGGGGGAAACAGCTGATACAGCCGTACAAAAGAAGTTCCTTGCGTGGCTTAAAAAGAAAAAGGGGCCAGAATAGAAATTCAACCCCGTTTTAAAATCCAATATCCTATGAAAAACCAATGCAATGTTAGATGATTAATTTGAAACCCACAATACCATGAAGTGGGTATTTTACAAAAATTTTATTGTGTAAACGCTCAACTATTTTTTCACAAGCTTTTCAGACAGCTGGCGGCCAGTCTCTTTCTGAAATAATGTTATAACATAGATGCCGGGTTCAAGAGAAGAGACGTCGATTACTTTTAACCCTCCCGGAAATTTATCGGTGATAAGTGGTTTGCCAAAACGATCGCTTATGAGCAACTCTGTGCTAAACTCACTTCTTACAATCAGCACCTTGTCAACAGGGTTCGGGTAAAATTTACAGGTTATATCGGCAGTAAATGTGGCGGAAACAATTTTGGAGTAGGATGACAGTTGTCCGCTGCTAAGTTTAACGCGATAAAACAGTCTGCCCCTTGGCGGCGAATCATCCAAAAACTCAACCCAACCGCTACTGGCAGTTTTAGTAATACCCACGAGGTTGAAATCTGTTCCGTTGCTGCTTCTTTCAACGGCATAAAATTTTTCAGCAGTAACCAATGTATCGGCCTTCCAGCGCAACAGCGCTTTCTTATCTTTCTCGGTAACCGAAAAATTGTGCAAAAGCAGGCCTGAAGTATCAACCAGCGACGCAGCCGGAAGGGTAGTAGACGGAAGATCGGCCTGGCAGTACCCAAATGAGTATATGTTCGTAAATATAATTAGGATAAACAGGAACTTCATTGGTTGCAATTGATTGTAAAAATGTGGACAAACTGTTAACAAATATCATACCATCCAGTTATTCAACGTGATATAGACTTGATTTTTTATAAAAAACATGTTATAGTTTTCAGAAAATTTGCCTTTACCAAAATCCTTAAAATAATACGAATGAATACAAGCCGGCAATTGCCATCCCGCAAAAAAATAGCTATGGTGGCGCATGATAACCGAAAACACGATTTAATAGAATGGGCAGAGCATAATAAGGTTGTATTGGCCAAACACGAGCTGATTGCCACGGGTACTACCGGTAAATTGCTGGAGGCACAGTTGGATAGACCGGTACATAAAATGATGAGCGGGCCGTTGGGTGGTGATCAGCAGGTTGGTTCCATGATCGCCGAAGGCAAAATAGATATCCTGATCTTTTTCTGGGATCCGATGGA
>JBDUAY010000135.1:0-13017 GCA_040004415.1 Bacteroidota bacterium
CTGCAGGAATACAAAATAGCGGCGACGAAAATAATCGTCAATGATGGCAACAAAAATTTTGCACTCATAAATAATGCTTTTAGGTTTTAAATGATGAAATGAATAACCATGGCTTTCCATTAGAAGCGTCTGGATTTTATTGGTATGTATTTCATAGCCGGAGTTACCGTATTGCTTTGCAGGAAAAGGGCAATCTTTAATTAAAATTTATTACAAGAAAAAATCAAACTGTTATTTTCACATATCAGTATACAGAAGACAAGTATGGGAGGGTTCTATTTTTTGTTTCGTGGTAAGCGGTGGAACAGATTGAAGTTATTTATTTTCTGCACATAAAAAATACTACAAAGCGGGTATTACACTTATTAGCATATAGTACAACTCCATCAATTGGTTAATAAAAAATACGCTGCAACCAGCGATAATAATCATAGCCAGCCTTGTTTCCATCTTCTGACACGCCGTTATTCAAATTTTATATTTTTTGAGGTTATTTCGCCGCAAATGCTGGATTGGAAATGAGGCTCGTCACTGCTGTATTTCAATCACTTATTTGCCAGAATCAAAGCTGTTATCTTTATCTTCATACACGGCTAAACTACCGGCTGTCCGGGAAAATAAACAGGAATAGAGAAGCGTGCAACGAATCGGGTTGTTTAAAACGCATTTTAAAACCAGAACATGCAATCATCTCCCCAGCAACCTTTTTGGCATTACACTATGCAGGAAGCTTTTTCACGAACGAAAAGTAGTGAGAACGGCATTACAGAGCAGGAAGCTGCGGACCGAAAAAAAATCTTCGGCCCAAACACTTTAAAAGAAAAAATCAATACAACCGGCCTGGTGCTTTTTTTGCGCCAGTTCAAAACACCGGTAACATTATTATTGATAGGCGCCGCCATATTATCCATGATATTGGGCGATACGGTTGACAGCTATATTATTTTTACTATTATCATAGTTAGCAGCCTGCTTGGATTCTGGCAGGAGAAAGGTGCGGCAGATTCGGTTAGTCAGCTCTATAAAATGATACAAGTTAAATGTACCGTTTTACGGGATAAACAAACAAAAGAAATACCTGTTGCAGATGTTGTACCCGGAGATATTATTTTGCTATCTGCCGGCGCACTTATACCGGCAGATAGTCTGCTAGTAAGTTCCAAAGAACTTTTTGTTGATGAAGCTGCTTTCACCGGAGAAACTTATCCGGCGGAAAAAGATCCTGCAGTGCTTCCTGAAGATACGCCGCTCAACAAACGGGGCAACAGCGTTTTCATGGGCTGCCATGTATTAAGTGGCAAAGGAACCGCACTTGTAATACAAACGGGTCATCACACAGAATTTGGAAAAATATCTGCCAGCCTCCGGGCTAAAATTCCAGAAACAGAATTTGAAAGAGGTATTGGTCAATTTGGATATTTACTGATGCGAATAACGCTGATGCTTGTTTTTCTCATCTTTGCCGTAAATGTGTACCTGCACAAACCCGTGCTGGATTCATTTCTTTTTTCATTGGCACTGGCCGTTGGGCTGACACCGCAATTATTACCCGTTATTATTTCTGTCAACCTTGCCACTGGGGCAAAAAGAATGGCCCGAAAAAAAGTGATCGTAAAAAAACTGTCTTCTATTCCCAATTTCGGCAGTATGAACATACTTTGTTCCGACAAAACCGGAACACTAACTGCCGGAAAAGTGACTGTAAAAGAAACTATTTGTTGCGACGGGAACCATTCAGAAAAAGTGTTGCGGTATGGATGGATGAATGCATCGCAGCAACAGGGCTTCAGCAACCCAATTGATGATGCATTATGCAACATATATAAAGGACCCAAGGATGAATGTCATCTTCAAAGCGAAGTACCATATGATTTTATTCGCAAGCGCCTTACTGTTCAAGTTATAGACAAAGGAGAAAACATTGCTATTACAAAAGGCGCCCTGCAGCAGGTTCTCAACATTTGCAGTGACGCAGAAATGGCAGATGGTAGCATTGTGCCGATTGAAGAAAAAAAACAAAGTCTTTTGCAGATATTTGAAAAGAATTGTTCCCAGGGGTACAGAATATTGGGGCTTGCCTATAAAAAAGTTACAGACGGCCAGGATTTTAGTAAAGAAAAAGAAACCGGGATGACCTTTATAGGCTTTATTTCTCTTTTCGATCCACCTAAAAAAGAAATTTTTGCTACCATCAATGAATTAAAACAACTGGGCGTATCATTAAAAGTAATCACTGGCGACAATGCCCTGGTTGCTGTTAACCTGTTAAAACAAATTGGCTTCGCAAATCCGGTGATGCTTACCGGTGCAGCCATGCGTAACATGAGTACAGAAGCATTTGCCCGCCAGGCCGCAATGGCAGATGTTTTTGCAGAAGTAGAACCAAATCAAAAAGAACAAATTATACTGGCGTTAAAAAAAGCCGGTCATGTAGTTGGTTTTATGGGTGATGGCATTAACGACGCCCCCGCATTACACGTAGCTGACGTGGGCATTTCGGTTGATACTGCAGTTGACGTGGCAAAAGAAGCAGCAGATATTATTTTACTGGAAACAGATTTAAATGTATTGACGCATGGTATCAGGGAAGGCAGGCTTACATTTTCAAATACAATGAAATATGTTTTTATGGCTACCAGCGCCAATTTTGGCAATATGTTTAGTATGGCAGGTGCATCCGTATTTTTATCTTTTCTGCCATTGCTGCCAAAACAAATATTATTAACAAACCTGCTGACTGATTTACCGGAAATGACCATTGCAACTGACAAGGTAGATGAAGTGAATATATTGCGCCCGCGCCGATGGGATATTGCTTTTATCAAAAAGTTTATGATTGTGTTTGGCTTACTCAGTTCAATCTTTGATTACTGCACATTTGCCGTATTGCTGATGATTTTAAAAGCAGATGAAAAAACTTTTCAGACCGGGTGGTTTGTTGAATCTGTTATTTCTGCTTCACTGATTGTCCTGGTAATGCGCACACGGCTTCCCTTTTTTAAAAGCGTGCCCGGCAAGGCTTTACTTATCACAACCTTATCTACTATTGCCGGTGTGCTGTTGATTCCCTTCACAAAACTGGGCGCATTAATGGGCTTTGTAGCACTGCCGTTGTATAGTTATGGTTGGATTGCAGGCATCATTGCATTTTATGTAGTCAGTGCAGAGGTAACAAAGAAATGGTTTTATAAAAAATATGATTCGGTTAAATAATGTATTTTTTAAAGTTGGATTGTATAGACTATGCGCTCAAAACTTTCTGCACCAGACGAATTCAAAATATCTATCCCAGAATTAAGCGCATTCTATATTGAAATGAAAAATGAAAAAACGAACACCCGTTCATTAATAATTCCGAAGATAAGTCAACACAACTGTGGCACAATTTACCTGATTTGTAACAATTAATTAAGTGTGTGTTTAACATGTATGCTTATTCGTGCAGAAAACTGCATGGCACAATGTGTGATATATACAATCTGCATTATTTATTTAAATCGGCAGCTATGGCAAATAATACATCGGGGAAACTTATTATATCCAGCCCTGCATTCCAGCAGGAAGGTAATATTCCATCAAAATATACCTGTGATGGTCAGGAAATCAATCCGGCTTTTAACATTGAAAATATTCCTGACGATACACAAACATTGGCTATTGTAGCGGAAGATCCGGATGCCTCAAAAGGAACTTTCGATCATTGGGTAGTTTGGAATATTCCAAAGACGGGAAAAATTGCAGAAAATTCAACCCCTGGTGTTAGCGGGAAAAATGGAACCGGCCACACTGGTTATCATGGTCCATGTCCTCCTTCTGGCAGTCATCGTTATTATTTTTATGTATTTGCATTAGATACAAAACTTGATTTAAACGCCGGTTCAAATAAAGAGGAGTTGCAGGCCGCCATGGATGAACATATCCTGGCTACCGGAACATTGATGGGCCGTTATCAAAAGATAAAGCAAAACGCATAATCAGGAATGAGTGTTACAAAAAAAAGGCTACTGATCGTTTTTATTATTTGTTCGACAACCAGAATTAAAACCATGGCCCAGTTCAGTGACAGTGTACATCATAATATTGGTTATGCAGCTACTGGTATTATCAATCAAACTGATAACACAAATTCTTTTGTCGTAAATAATAATTTAAAATTCAATGTCAATAAAAAGAATAAATTCCTGAACAGCAGTGCCAGCTGGGTGTATGGAAAACAGAATGGGACGCTGACAAACAATGATTTCAACAGTACGGTAAATTTTGACATTTATGGAAAGGTGCCTCATTTGTATTATTGGGGTTTAGCCGCGTATGACAAAAGTCTTTCACTGAAAATAAATGATCGTTTCCAGGGAGGCGTGGGCATCGGATATAATTTTCTCAATAAAAAGACAGCCTCCATCGGACTAAGCGATGGCATATTATACGAATACAGCGATTTGCAGGATACCGTGCCAGCGCATGATACATATCGTACGTTGCGTAACTCGCTCCGGTTAAAATATCATTTTGTATGGAAAGGAATTGTCGTGTTTGACGGTGTTCAATTCTGGCAACCATCTTTTTCTTCCAGCAAAGATTACGTTTTGAAGTCCATCAACAGTCTTTCCATCAAACTAAAAAAGTGGCTGAGCCTCACCAGCGCTATGACTTATAATAAAGTAAACCGGACGCAAAGCAAAAACTTTTTATTTACAGCAGGCGTTACAGCAGATTACTATTTTTAATTATTGCTTCGTAAATTTAAAATAATCGAAATTCATATTCCCTTTTTCTAAGATGTGCAATGTCAGCAGGTGAACGCCTTTTGTAAGATCGATTTGCGTTAATGAATCTAATTTATTCCAGTGGTGCCATTGACGCCAGGCAACTGTATCGCGCGCATCATATGTTGAACATATTTGTAACCAGCATAAGTAAAAGAACGAACAAAATATTTTTCACTATAACGCCATTGAATTATCATCAAAAGTATTCTTTATCAACCCGGTTAATTTATGAAATCAATACCAAAAAAATGCTATTGTCATCGAAACCAGCATTTCAGCTCCCCTTGAACCGCAAAACTTATATTGCAAGCATGCAGAAAATAGTCTCGTAAAAATGTAATATGAAACGATGCCGTATCTTTCAAAAATTGCTGCGTGAATTATATGCACAGATTGAGTTATCTGGCCAGCGTTAATTTAATTCGGAAATATTATACGATGGATTTAAGCGTGGCACTTTAACTCCATCTAAATTCCAAAATTCCACAATTGTAATCAATACATCACTTCTGCCCGGTAAGGCATCGAAGACTGCGCGCCCATTCTTGTTACAGAAACGGAAGCGGCTTTGCAGGCAGTTAAAATAGCAACACCCCATTCGTTTCCTGAAGTAATTTCTACTGCAAGCACGCCATTAAATACATCGCCCGCAGCAGTTGTGTCAACCGCGTTAACAACCGGCGCCTTCACCATCATCTCAATATTATCATTTTTAAAGAACGCGCCTTGTTCACCCAGTGTAATAATTACATTTTGTACACCTGCTTTTAATAACACAGCAGCCGACTTAGAAGCAGAATCAATGTTCGTTACTTTTATGCCGGTTAATATTTCTGCTTCCGTTTCGTTTGGTGTTATCAGATACAGGTAAGGAAAAAGTTCTGCAGGCAGTTGTTGGGCAGGTGCGGGATTTAATATAACTTTTGTTTTTACTTCGCAGGCTTTTCGGGCTGTGTACAAAACAGTACTTACAGGAATTTCCAATTGCAAAAGAATGCAGTCTGCACTGGCAATAACTTTTTCTGCAACCTTTATTTCATTTTCAGTAAGCGTATCATTGGCGCCAGACGCTACAACAATTTCATTTTCTCCTTTTTCATCTACCAATATTAATGCCGTGCCGGATGACTTGCTAAGATCTTTCTGTATATATATTGTATTGATGCCTTCTTTGTTAAATTCATCTATTGCGCGCTGACCAAAAATATCATTACCTGTTTTGCAAATAAGAATAACTTCCGCACCCATTCTTGCGGCTGCAACCGCCTGGTTGGCGCCCTTTCCGCCCGAAAACATAAAAAACTCACCGCCCAGTATGGTTTCCCCCGGAACAGGGAACTTATTTGTCTTTATAACCATGTCGGTATTTGAACTTCCAACGACTACAATCTGTGGCATATCACTTACAATTATTAGTGTTTATTAGCTATCACTCGTACCCTTAGTGTTTAATCATATTGTTCAGAAAATTTTCTTCGCAAATGCCTCTATTCCGTCCCCGTGGAAGCGCTGTTCAGGAACACCAAACAGATGCAATTTGGCTCCGGAGAAGGCCCCTGTAATGCACAGGGAACTCCCGCTGGGGCTATATGAATCCTTTCATGTAAATGCTACAAACAGGCTGCTCCTCCAAAGCATCATGCAGCTGCAAAACTGCACAAATTATTTTATTAGTCAAATACAATCTTCCGAACAGCTATGGTGATCCCACTAGCACGTATAGCCTCCATTTGTAATTATTAGTCTCTGCAGTTAGCGTGCGTAAATTATCAAAGCAATGCCAACTATATACAATACCAGCATTATATTTAATAATCTTGAAGTGCCGGCAGGCGCATTCTTAAATTCGCGCCAGATATATATTCCCCAAATAGCCGCAATTACGGTTGCGCCTTGTCCTAAGCCATACGAGATAGCAGCACCGGCTTTACCAGAAGCAATAATATTAAACGACATGCCCACACACCAGATTACACCACCAAGTATGCCTGTAAGATGATTGCGAAAACTTCCTTTAAAGTATTGTGTAAAATTTACCGGTGCACCGGCAAAGGGCTTGCGCATGATATAGGTGTTAAACAAAAAATTACTAAGCAAAATGCCAATGGCAAAAAACACCATGGCCGTGTACGGACTAACCTTACCAGCCTCCGGCATCGTAAAATCAGTAAACATGGCTTTGGCAACAAAACGATAAAAGAATCCCATGGCAATGCCGGCTACAATAGAAAGAACAAGGCCCTTTGTTGATGGGGAAGCGTTACCGGATGACATTTTTTTATACGCCCGCGCATTTAAAACAATTGCAATGGCAATTAATGCTACTCCGGAAAAAAGAAATGCAGCATTGCCCTGTGGCACATCAATATAATTAACCACAACGCCCAGCACCAATGCAATACCAATACCTACAGGAAATGCAACAGACATACCTGCAATAGATATCGCCGCAACCAATAAAATGTTTGCAGCGTTAAAAATAATACCCCCGAAAACAGCAGATAATAAATTATCGCGGCTGGCCTGGGAAACATCTGCTATAAAACTTCTGCCCTGGCTACCATTGCTACCGAGTGTAAAAGCAAATAGTAGCGTGAGTAATAAAATACCAATTACATAATCCCAATAAAACAATTCGAAACGCCAGGTGCCGGCAGCGAGTTTTTGTGTGTTTGCCCAGGAACCCCAGCACAACATGGTAATTACACAGAAGACAACTGCGGTAGAATAATTTTGAAGTATAAACATGGCAGGCTATTTAGCATTATTGTTGGCAAGTCTGCCGGTGTATAAACTACCGCAGTCTTGGGATACTGTAATAACACGAATTCCAAACCAGGCTACGGACGTTTTCTCCTGAGACTACGGTATTTCTTATTGGCATCATTTCCATTTATAATTTGGTTTGTCACCCATCACACAAATCAATTGGTGACCGTTAACAATTTGCTGATGACTGATAAAAGGCGTATTCAGCACCTTTCCATCGAGCGTAACTTTTTGGATGTATTTATTTTCTTCCGAAATATTTTTAGCGATGATATTAAATTTACGCACTTTACCTGCAGCACTAAAATTCAGCGTCAGCGAAGGAAATTGCGGGGCACCAATTGCATATATGCCTGATGCAGGTGTTACCGGGTAAAAGCCCATCACGCCAAAAATATACCAGGCAGCCATTTGTCCGCAATCTTCGTTGCCATTAATGCCAATCGGCTGATTGCGAAAATTCTCCGAGGTATGCTTCCGGACCAACGCTTGTGTTTTCCAGGGCTGGCCACAATAATCGTACAAATAAATGTAATGATGCCCGGGCTCGTTATCATGGCGGTAATGATTACCCGAAAAATTCTCATCCAGTTTTGCTGCAAATTTTTCGCTTCCGCCCATCATCGTTATCATACCAGGCACGTCATGCATGGCACCGAATGCGTAGGTCCATTGATCACCTTCTGTAAAGCCTTCCCATGCACCTGCACTATTTTTTTCACCGGGTTGTCCGTCTAATTTCTTAGGAAGCATAAAGCCGGTAGCATCGTCATATAAATTTTTATAATTATTGCTGAACTGCATTAATTGTTCATAATCCTCCGGATGATTTGTGCGCTTTGCAAGCTGGGCCACTGTATAATCGTCTATAGAATATTCAATGGTGCGCGATACCGACTCTGCTGTTTTATCAGATGGTATATAACCCAGTTTCTTAAAATAAGTTAATCCGGCTTGCGATTCATAGCTTGTCCAGAGATCCCGATCACCATAACGCAAACCTGTATCATTCACCGGTGGATCCATCGCATCATGCAACAGCGCTTTATAAGCAAGTTTTGTATCATATCCCCTGAATCCTTTTACATACGCGTCTGCAATAACAGCATCGGCATGTGTACCGATCATAATATTTGTTTCTGCCGGGTTGGGCCACATCGGCAAACGCCCTCCTTCTTTATACATTTGCAGTAATGCCGTTACCATTGGATTGATGCGTTCGGGCTGCGTAAAAATCAGCAAAGGATGAAGCGCCCGGAATGTATCCCACAATGAAAAATCAGTATAAGAATTTCCTTCGTGAATTTTATCGTCGAAGGCGCTGTAATATTTTCCATATTCAGACATTTCGCGCGGAAATTGCATGGTATGAAACAACGCTGTATAAAAAATGGCTTTCTGATCTTCGGTTATACCACTAACCGCAATATGGCTCAAATTTTTTTGCCATACCGCACGTGTAGATTGAACAAGCGCTTTGAAATCTTTGCCTTTTAATTCAATATCAAGATTTTTTCTTGCCTGCTCAATACTAATAAATGAAGTAGCTATACGCACCTGTATCATTTCATCTTTATGGGTTGTAAAATCAATATAAGCACCCATCCTCGTTCCGTATTGTTCAACAGAAGAAGCGGATACATTATTCCCATCCCAGGTACCAAATGATTTGAATGACTTACTGAATTGTATTACAAAATACCCTTTGAAGTTGGGAAGATCGGGACCAATTTGTGCCGACATCCTATCCGGATTATAACCAGTTATCTCACCTTTCTCTTTATTTATTTTCACATAGCCCTTTAATTTTTTAATGCGCTCAATATAATCGTTTGAGGGGTCTGTCAGCGCCAGATTTAAATCAATTCCCTGCACAATAATATGCGCATGGTCTGCAGCCGGAAAGCTAAATTGAAGAATAGCACATCGTGAAGCCGCTGCAATTTCTGTCTTAATGCGCTGGCCGTTTGGAGCATCCAGCACAACGGAATAATAATAAGGGGTTGATACTTCGTTCGCATGGTTGAATTTCAACGCCCTCTCCTGCGGTAATACTTTTAGATCACCTGTCTGCGGCATTACGGAGACGTATCCATAATCGCCCATCCACACAGTGGGCTGATGCGAAGCCAGGAAACCAATAATACTGCTGTCTTCATAGAAATAATTCATCCGGCTCATTTTGCTTTCTCCGGTTTGTGCAACAAAGTTGGTCATACCAAATGGCGATCCTACAGATGGCATGGTACCACCACCATCCAGGCCTTTTGCAAAGCCGGTAGCCGCCGTACCAATCAACGGGTTTACATAATCAACAATTTGTTTTTTTATTTTTTGTTGAGAAAAAGCATTTGCCAGGATAGCAAGAAATAAAATAGCAGTAACAGGAAATTTTTTCATTGGTCATGCGGCAAGCTGTTGCCAGTTTTTTAAAAATAATTGCAGACAGTTATCAACCATATTAACTAAACGCATCAATACAGTTTATTATTTCCTGGTGAGCCACCCGTTGCTGTTCATCCATTTAATGCAAAGGCTCATCCAGTCTTCAATGGGAATGTTTAATACAAAACCATGATTACCCTTCGGATAAATATGCATTTCAGCAGGAACGCCCTTATGCCGGAGCGCTTCAAAATAAGCAATGCTATTATCAACGTCTACTACTTTATCATCTGCTGCATGAATCAAAAATGCAGGTGGCGTTTGCGCGGTTACCTGCAACTCATTTGAATACAATTTTATTTGTTCTGCGGATGGATTTTTGCCTAATAAGTTATTTCTTGAACCGCTGTGCCCAAGGTTGTCTGTCATGCTGATAACCGGGTACACCAGCAACGAAAAATCCGGTCTCAGGCTTGTATTGTTTTTATTTTCAATTACGGATTTGTCAAAATGCGTAGAAGCAGTAGATGCCAGGTGGCCCCCTGCAGAAAAGCCCATAACACCGATGCGCGCATTATCAATATGCCACTCTTTTGCATGTTCTCTTACCAGTTTAATTGCCTGTTGTGCGTCCTCCAATGGGCCAATACTTTTATCGGTCATCGTTATATCACTGGGCAAACGGTATTTCAATACAAACGCTGCTATGCCTTGCTCCTGGAAATACAATGCTATATTGGTTCCTTCTTTTTGGAGCACTAAAACGCTGTAGCCACCACCCGGACAAATTACAACTGCCGCGCCAGTGGCCTTTGTTTCATCCGGTAAATACATAGTGATGGAAGGCCTGGAAACTTTTGAGAAAACGCCATCTTTTACAATAACACTGTCGGCAGTATGGATAGCATTTGGAATTTGATCTTTATACAGATTCATTTCCTTTTGAGCATACAGGTGCACGATACCCAGTATAAAAAAAACAAACAGTACAGCAGAAGTTTTAATATAATACATCATATGGCGGCTAACCTCTTTATGTGAATTTCAATTTGAACAAATACACCCAATGTGCCTGCGTACTACATATTTTTAGTCCATCACCTCATACACAATCATTGAGTTCAATTTATTTTTCAGGCTCACTTCGCCTATCCTGCGACAGTTAAAAGATTCTTTTACTTTACCGTAGCAGGCTTCATCAATCAATATTTGGTTTTGCGCAGCTGCGGCCTGTAAGCGTTGCGCTACATTTACGACGTCACCAATAACAGTATAGTCAAGCCGGCGCAAGCTGGCAGAACCAATATTGCCCGAAATCATTTCACCGCTGTTAATGCCGATGGAAACTTTGGGGGCAAATGAATGCTGTTCTGTTAGAACCGGGAGGCTGCCGATTTTGGCCCTGACAGCAAGGCTGGCATCAATGGCCCTGTCCAGGTGATAATCGCCACGAAATACTGCCATTATCGCATCCCCTATGAATTTATCAATATATCCTCCCTGTGCAATAATTTCTTTTACCATTACATCAAAGTAATTGTTCAGCAGCTTTACAACGGTATCCGCTGGCGCGCTTTCGCTAATGGAAGTGAAACTGCAAATATCTATAAAGACAATACTGGCTTCTACTGTTTCGTTTGCAATCAGCGAAGATTCAAACTCACGGCTACCCATAAACTTTAATACCGTTTCATCTACATACATCTTCAGGATATTATTTTCCTTGATGGCTTTCAGCGTTTCACGAAGCTGCGCAACATGCTTTAACGTTTTCTGCATGGTCAGGTTCAGATCGTCAAAGTTGATGGGTTTGGTAATAAAATCGAATGCGCCGCGGTTCATGGCAGTGCGTATATTATCCATATCGCCATAGGCAGAAACAATAACAGATTTAATAAGCGGGCTTGACTCGCTTAAACGGCTGAGCAAGGTTAATCCGTCCATTTCTGGCATGTTAATATCGCTCAGAACAATATCTACATCCGGGTGTTGCTGAATTTTATCCAATGCATCGTTACCGTTAATAGCAAAAACAAACTCGTATTCTTTTTCCCTTATTTTCTGGCGAAATTTTTGTTTGATTAGCATCTCCAAATCAACCTCATCATCTGCCACTAATATTTTTGCCATCAGTGTATATTTTTTAATTTTTCTTTTAACAGGTTAAAGTCGACAGGCTTGGTTAAAAAATCATCGGCGCCCAGTTCTTTGGCCATATTAAAATTTTCTGCATCGCCATACGCGGTAATCATCATCACTACGGGCGGTGGTTTTAAATACATATGTTTGATATGTCCCAGCAGTTCAAGTCCACTCATGCCCGGCATATTGATGTCAGACAAAATTAATACCGCTTCACGTTCGTGTCCATTCAAATAAGCAAGTGCATCCTCTCCTGAAAAAGCAAACGCAAATGATATGCTACCGTCCCTGATTTCTTTTCTGAAGCGTTGCTCAAATAATGTTTGTATATCTCTTTCATCGTCAACTACTAAAATTTTCATGTAATATGTATTAGATTTTAGATGGGCAGTTGAATGGTAAATACCGAACCCTCATTCGCTTTTGTTTCCACTTTCAGTTCTCCCCCATGGCCTTTTGTAACAATATCGTAGCTCATGCTTAAGCCCAGGCCAGTACCTTCCCCGGTGGGCTTGGTGGTAAAAAAAGGTTGAAAAATTTTATCCAGTACCTGTGACGGAATACCGTTGCCATTATCACGCACACTGATTAGGACTTTATCGCCGGTCTTTTTTGTACTAACGGTAACGGTAGGTACATAATCTTTAAAATAGGAATTCAATTTTCCTTCAGGAGTAAGCGGCTTCTTTTTCTGCGCTACCACATAAAAGGCATTGGTAATTAAATTCAGTATCACTCTGCCCATGTCTTGCGGAATTACATTTATTTGTCCAATCGTTTCATCAAAATCTGTTTTCATGGTGGCATTGAATGATTTGTCTTTGGCACGCAAACCATGATATGCAAGCCGCAAATATTCATCGGCCAATGCGTTGATATCGGTGGGTTCTTTTTGCCCGCCACTGCTGCGACTATGCTGCAACATTCCTTTTACAATCGCATCAGCCCGTTT
>JBDUAY010000520.1:0-3843 GCA_040004415.1 Bacteroidota bacterium
GCTTTTTGTCGTTATCAATACAACACCATTAGCCCCTCTTGAACCATAAATAGCAGTAGCAGACGCATCTTTAAGAATTTCCATTGACTGGATATCATTGATATTAATATCCTGCAGACCCAGCGACCCGAGCGCAATCCCGTCCACCACATATAAAGGTTCATTACTTGCAGTAATTGAATTGGCTCCCCGGATGCGGATTCTCACTTGTCCGCCCGGTGCGCCGGAACTATTTGTCACTGACACACCGGCAACCCTTCCCTGTAAGGCAGAAGAAACATTTAATACGGGTTGATCTTTATAGGCGTCTGCATTAACAGTAGATACCGAACCAGTAATATCTTTTCTCTTTTGCGTTCCGTAACCAACCACCACCACATCGCCCAGCGTCGATTGCTCAGCCTTTAACTGTACAGACAGGCTCTGCTGGGTTCCTGGCGACATTTCAAACGGACTCATACCAATGTAAGTAAATACGAGCACAGCATTGTTGTCATTAACCATGATTGAAAAATTACCCCTGTCATCTGTTGTTACGGCATTTGATGTACTTTTCTCCTGGACTGTAACACCTGCAAGGGGTTCATCTTTTTCATTTACTACTTTACCTTTAATGGGTTTTTTCTCAATAGCACTATTTTCGTTATCTCCGGAAATGGCAATTCCATTATTCGGTTCTTGCGGACGGCTTACTATAATGTTTTTACCATCCTGCTCAAAATTCAGGTGATACGGCACCAGGATGATATTCAAAATTTCCTTTACAGATTTTGCCTTTTCATCATAACTGATGTCTGATATACTTTTCGCCAGTGCAGCATCCATTACAAAACGGAAAGGCGATTGTTTTTCTATCTTTCGGATAACTTTTTCGAGGGAAGCGTTTTTTACAGTAAGAGAAATATAAACATCTTCAATATGCTGCCCACGGGAGTCTTTTGCTGACAACATGAATGTTGTAAAACAAATGACAAAAATGGTGATGGTAAAAATTCGCATGGCAGTTAGAAGCAGTTTTAAAATACGTTTACACTGGTTGGAGTTTCCTGTATGCGGAGCATGGAAAATACCGTAGTATTTCATATCTTTAAATTCATTTGTATGAGTAATAATTTGTACAAAGCTGGGTTCAGGCATGCAGCGAAGTTTCCCGACCTGGTTACATGCTGAACTGTTTTGAGGCTTTCCGGTAAATTACCGGGAGGCTTTTTTTATGTAGGTGTAAAATTAGCAGGCATTGTCAATCGTTTTGGTTGAAAAAATATAATCGGCGGCTTTTCATTTATCTTTTTGCGGCCGCTATTCACAACCGGTACCATCAATCATAACATATTTTTTGTCAGATGACGTTGTGAATTTGCTTCCGTTAATCCTGCATAATTTTTCTATTATCTTAAAGACATCCTCGCTTTCATCAAAGCCTGCTATAAACGTGCAATTAGCGGTAGCCTGATTTCTGAATAATATTGTGATATTATATTTCCGTTCAAGAATTCTCGCGACCTCATAAAAATTTTCTCCATTGAAATCAAGGATATCTTTTATCCAGGAATGATATACCTGGGCATCGACTGTTTTGCCAATTATTTTTTTGGTATTTGGATTTATATACACCTGCTGGTTTGGTGTAATTATACTAGTGTGTGCAAAAGCATCTTCAACCTGAACTTTGCCCCTGATAACTGTCACCGTCACAGAACTATCCTGCTGATAAGCTTTTATATTGAATGCAGTTCCTAAAACCCTGGTTGTTGAATAAGTTGTTTTAACAATAAAAGGTTTTCCTTCGTCATGCTTTACATCAAAGTACGCTTCTCCTTCCAGTTGAACGATGCGCTCCTTTTGATTAAAATCAGCTGCATAGGTTAATTTACTTTCTGCATTGATCCATACCATTGAGCTGTCAGGCAAAGTGATTTTTTTTAACTGTTTTCTGGGCACTGCAATCTCAGTTACTGCCAGTTGAGGTTTTTCCTTACGTGAACCCAATAGCCAGCCCGCTATCATAACAACTACCAGCACCGCCGCAATTTTCAACCAAGGTGCCCGGCTTAGTTTAAATACCAGGCTCCGTTCTGGCTTTGATCTTTCAGACCAATCCGGGATTACCCGATCAAAAATTTTATTTTTAATTCTATCTTTTATTATTTGCGCTTCTTCATTACTGGAGGTATGTATAACAGTATCCTGTTCATCAAACGAATCATACCATTTCATCAATAAAGTAATTTCCTCTTCCGATGCACGCCCTGTCAAAAACTTATTGGCAAGAATTGAAATTTCTTTTGGGGTCATTTTTTACAATTATTAAACAGTAATAGATGCTGATGTGGTACACGAAATGTGAAAGATGCAATAAAAAATATCCCATGAAGGTATTTTAGTAACGCGGTATTTTTTAGATTTCTATTCACGCAGCAATCGTTTACAATATCGTCAAAGCAATTTTAAACCCTTATTATAAACGATGTGTCTGTAATTTGAAATTTACCCTTAGTGGAAGAAAAGATTTTATAAAAGAAATGAAAACGCAACCAGGATAATCCACAAATACAGATTCCCCAGCTTTAATCTTATGAATTTCAGCGCTTTTGTCAGATGGGATTCGGCTGTTTTGGGAGAGATACTCATATGGGTGGCGATTTCTTCAATTGAATACCCGTATTGTTTGCTGTACCGGAATACTGTCCTGCATTTAGCAGGCAATTCTTTAGCAGACAACTCGACCAATTGCAAGAGAATACGATCTTCAATGACCTCAATTGGGTCAACAACAGCACTTAACGGAATTGATTTTAATTTTGTGTCCCGGTATTTTTGTTTTGCAACGTAATGAAATACGGAGTATTTGATAATGGCTGATAAATATGCCGGAAGTGAGTCAATTCTAGAAGTTTTTCTCTTCTCCCATAATGCTACAAATGCCTCCTGAACAATTTCTTCGGCTGCTTCTTTAGACCTCAATCTTTTATAGGCTATACCGTACAGACTACTCCAGTAGCGATCATAAATTTCGCTGAAAGCGGCGGCTGAATCCTGCCGGATCATTTTCAATAATTCGTTGTCCTGATATGAAGAAAGCAATTTAATACGCAAACATTTAATAATGTAAATGTAGAAAAAAGAGTTGCGATTCAAAAAAAAATACAAAGTTTTGGAATAAGTTTGCCAAACCTGCTGCTATCCATATATACTATTTCCACCTTTATTTGTATCACTAAAGTGTTGTCCGGTTATGCATAAACGATTATGCACCAGCAACACTCTTACAACACAAGAAACCAAATGCGTAGTTCATTTTCATTGCCAAAGTTTTTATTTTTTTGTTGTATTTTCTTGCCCGTTCGCTTTTTCGGTCAGCAAAGACCCAGCATTTTATGTATTAGCATTGAGGACACTTCTCCGCAATTTGTTAATTGTTATGGCAACAAAAATTCGTCTACGCCTTTTATTGATAAACTTGCAGGCGGAGGTGTGCGATTTACGAATGCATTCTCTACAGGGACAGTTTGTTCACCCAGCCGGTCAACAATCATCACAGGTATGAGGACGTATGAGATGGGAACAGGCAATCACAGAAGTGCTTATCCAATACCTTCTTTTATCAAAGGATTTCCTTCTTACTTACGCAAGGAAGGATATTATACATCTAATAACAGCAAAACAGATTATAATATACAGCATGCGGATAGCATGAAAAAGGATTGCTGGAATGAAAGTTCTGATACTGCCGGATGGTGGAAAAGATTGCCCGGCCAACCATTTTTTTCTGTTTTCAATTTTATGGATTCTCACCAGTCAAGAACAATGTCAGATTCGTATGATAAATACGTAGAAGAGGTG
>JBDUAY010000136.1:0-12983 GCA_040004415.1 Bacteroidota bacterium
TTGAATTTTATATTTAACGAAAATCAACCCTGACAGCGGAAGATGTTTTTCGTACGACTGTTTAATCCATTCTCTCTTTTGCTCGCTGTAGTTATTCTAATGCATTAACGTTTTAACCAGCATCGCTAAAAGTGTGTATCTGACACTTAAACACCGGGTTTTCAAGCCATCAAAAAGCATTATTGCCGGGAACGTTTGCATAAAAAAATTGAATGATGATACTTGTTTGTAAAAATATCGTAGTAGCATTGAGTGGAAATTGAATCAAAAACACCGTTACTTCTTTAAAAAAAATATTTCCAGGTTGCTTTTATTGAATTTAATTTCTCAATAAAATCGGGGTAGGTTTCAAAAGTGAATATAAAGACAAGAATTGAAATTCCCGGCAGCTTACCAGTATATCGTTTGAACAGGACTACATATAATGATTAATTACACCGTAGATTCTTATGAAATTACAAAACGATAACTGGAATGTCCCTGATAATCGAAAAATACAGGAACCAATTTTTCAGCGGCAAAAAATGGATGGGCCGCAAGATTGAAATAGTTATGATAGTTTAACGGAATAATTAAACACTGTTAATGATGAAATACAAATTATTTACGGTTCTGTGCGCGCTGCTGTATCTTACTTCGCCCTCAAAGAAAAAAATAAAATTATGGCTCATTGGAGATTCAACCATGTCGGTCAAACAAATAATTGCATACCCGGAAACTGGGTGGGGCATGCCATTTGTACATTTTTGGGATTCGACCGTAATAGTAGATAACCGGGCGCAAAACGGCAGAAGCACGAAAACTTTTTTGGCTGAAAAGCGCTGGCAGCCTGTTGCAGACAGCATGCAACCCGGCGACTATGTATTTATTCAGTTTGGTCACAATGACGAAGTGCCCACCAAAGCGAGTTATACAACCGAAGCAGCATTTAAAACCAATCTTGTAAAATATATTAACGATACAAAAAACAAAAATGCAATTCCTGTTTTAATAACACCAGTGGCCCGCAGAAAATTTGACACTACAGGAAAAGTGGAGGGGACGCACGAACGATATTCGGCCATTGTACGGCAAGTAGCAAAGGAAAATAATGTTGCCCTGATTGATCTGGATAAAAAGAGCCAGGAATTGTTACAGCAATGGGGCGTAGAAAAATCAAAATGCCTTTTTAATTATTTGATGCCGGGAGAACATCCAAACTATCCGGAAGGCAAAGAAGACAATACACATTTTAATGAGTTGGGTGCAAGAACAATGGCGCAATTGGTATTGGCTGAAATAAAAAACCTGCATCTTGAGCTGGCAAACAGAATAGTGCAGCCCTTGGGTAAAAAATAAATAATTACCATGAAGAAAATCCTGGTGCTAATAGTAATCTCATCTTTTTCACTTGCAGTACTCAACGCGCAAACCGCTCATCCGCAGCAATATAAATATATTTTCACGGTTGCTAAAGATGGTTCGGGCGATTATACATATATCCAGGATGCGATTGATGCCATGCGGGTTTATCCGTTGGCGCCAATAACATTGTATATAAAAAATGGTGTGTACAATGAGAAGATTTATTTGCCTGCAGACAATACAGATGTAATTTTTATTGGCGAAAGCGTTGATAAAACGATTATTACATTCAATGATTATTCAGGCCGCGGTAAATTAAACACATT
Organism: Bacteroidota bacterium; assembly: GCA_040004415.1. Taxonomy (GTDB): domain Bacteria; phylum Bacteroidota; class Bacteroidia; order Chitinophagales; family Chitinophagaceae; genus JACMLD01. The sequence goes on from JBDUAY010000136.1 coordinate 1,671, forward strand.
CACTTCTTACACCGCCAAAATTTCAGGCAACCGTTTTACTGCGGAAAATATTACGTTTATAAATTCGGCGGGACCGGTGGGGCAGGCCCTTGCATTATATGTGGATGCAGATAAAGCTGTGTTTAAAAACTGCCGTTTTATTGGCAACCAGGATACCATTTTTGCCAGTGGTGAAAACGCGGCACAATACTTTACAGATTGTTATATTGAAGGTACAACAGATTTTATTTTTGGCCCTGCCACTGCATTGTTTCAACACTGCATTATTAAATGTAAAGCAAATTCTTTTATCACCGCTGCCAATACGCCAAAAGATAAAAAATTTGGATTCGTTTTTACGGATTGTAAAATAATAGCGGACAGCGCAGTGAGCAAAATATTCCTGGGCCGGCCGTGGAGAGCCTATTCAAACACGGTTTTCATTCATTGTGAATTGCCAAAACAAATTACTGCTGAAGGCTGGGATAACTGGAGCAACCCGGAAAATGAAAAAACAGTATTCTATGCAGAATATAAAAACACGGGTGATGGAAACAATATTGCAGGACGTGTTAGCTGGTGTCATCAGCTCAATGATAAAGAGGCAAAAGAATACACACCGGAAAACATTTTTAGAGATTCGAATTTGCGCGGCAATAATTGGTATAAAAATATCGGCGCAAAGCTTTTTGAGTGGCCAGTAAAGAAATAAAGGGCATCTCTAAAAATCCTCCTTTTCCTCTCCTTTGGAGAGGAATTAAAGGTGAGGTTCAAAAAAATAATAGGTTTTTAGAGACGCCCTAAATGTAGTTCATTAAAATGAACCCTGCCAGGATGGGCGCTCTATTGATTTCAAGCAAAGATCTTTTTGTTCCCTGGTTAATACAACCTTGCCAGTAGGAATTGACTTAAGGTGAAACTGATTTGGATGAAGTAGCCGATTACACTTCAGCTACAACACGGCGAACCTCAGCCTGCAAACAGCGCCTGGCTTTTTTTGCTGTTTTAAGTGTTATATTTTCTTTGCATGTGAAAAATTTAAGGCTTTGGTAAGTTGTATTTCTTGTAATTCAGCCGCGCTCCATTAATTTTACGCATGCCTTCAACAATACAACCAATCAGAACAGCCCTCTGCTCATTTGGAATGAGCGGCTGGGTGTTTCATGCTCCATTCATCGCCATCAATCCCGGGTTTGAATTATATGCCGTATGGGAAAGAACAAAAAACCTGGCAGTTCAAAAGTATCCGAACGTAAAAACAGTCCGCTCACTGGACGAAATATTGCAAGACGATTCCATCGAACTTGTTGTGATCAATACGCCGAACGCCACGCATTACGATTATACAAAAAAAGCATTGCTCGCCGGTAAGCACGTGATTGTTGAAAAACCTTTTACAGTAACGGTTGCAGAAGGAGAGGAGCTGATGGCGCTTGCAAAAAAATGTAATAAGATTATTACAGTTTACCAGAACCGCCGCTTCGACAGCGACTACCGCACGGTTAAAAAAGTAGTGGATGAAAAATTACTGGGAAAGATTATTGAAGCGGAAATACATTATGATCGCTACAAAGAGGAAATTGGCCCGAAACTGCATAAAGAAACGCCGGGCCCCGGCACCGGCTTGCTGTACGATTTAGGATCTCACTTAATTGATCAGGCACTGCAATTTTTTGGAATGCCTGATAGTATTTTTGCCGACATTGCTATTATGCGCGCGGTTTCTAAAGTAGATGATTATATGGAATTGCTTTTGTATTATCCTGGTCTGCGGGTACGCGTTAAATCAAGTTATATTGTGCGTGAAGCATTACCATCATATGTTTTTCATGGGTTAAAAGGATCATTTATAAAGGCGCGTACAGATGTGCAGGAAGTAATGTTGCAGGCAGGTATCGTTCCCGGCGGACCACAATGGGGTGTAGAACCGGAAACAGAAAAAGGACTGCTGCATACGGAAAAAGACGGCAAAATCATTCGTGAATATATTCCTTCAGTAAAAGGTGATTATGGTGATTTCTATGACGGATTATATAAGAGTATCCGCGAAGGTGCACCATTACTGGTAACGGCAGAACAAGGATTAAATATCATCCGCGTTATTGAAGCTGCATACGAAAGTAACCGGGAACAAAAAGTGGTTCCGGTAAAAAAATAAAATATGCGCCAGGTAGTTCAGTCATGTGTTTTTTTCTTCGCAATTATTTCTATTCTTACACATGTTCATGCACAACAAACAGCAAAGAGAATAACTTGTGCTGCATCGCCGGATAGTATGATTGGTTTTTTGGAATTCAGGCCACCTGATTATGGCAGCCAATTGCACCCCCTGATAATATTTTTGCATGGGCGCGATGAACGCGGCAATGGAAGCACCCAGATAAATTTAGTAAGCAACAATGGTATTCCCCGCTATTGTGCTAATCGTGCGTCTTTGAAATTTACAGTGAATGGAAAATCGTCTTCGTTTATAGTATTGTCACCGCAATTAAATAAACAATATGGATCCTGGCAGACATATTATATAAAGGAAATGATTAAGTATGCAAAAGCAAATTTACAAATAGATACCAACCGTATTTACATAACGGGCATGAGCCTGGGCGGCGGCGGTGTATGGAATGCTATAACTGAATCGCCGGAGCTCACCGGTGTATTTGCGGCTGCGGCACCCGTTTGCGGTACACAAGAAATGAATGATGCTAATTTTTGCAAAACGGTTGCGGTAACGCATTTACCCATTTGGGCATTTCATTCTATAGACGATAAAACAGTTGCGGTACAAGCCACACAACATGCAGAAATACTGGGTAATATTTGCAAGCTGTTGCCGGCAGAAAAATTTACCTACTATCAATCGGGCGGACACTCACGGGCATGGATAAACGCATACGATACCGGGCATATTACTGTTAAGGTTGCTGGCGGCACTTTATTTACCGCTTCCCCAAATTTATACGAATGGTTTCTGACCCATATAAAGGCCGGTAGTAATTATGTTTTGCCGTCAATGGATTCAACAAAAAAAATATCGCGGGCCTGAATGATCACACAAGGATGCTGATTTGTAAATATGAACGGGTATTGCAGTATACTATCATTAAAAACGGCCGGATAAGATCCCGCCGCCGGTATAGCATAAAAATATTCTAAAAAACACTTACATACAATCAGGATATATTTTTTTCTTCTTGCTTTCCCGGTTGTGACTTCCTTCCTGCTCATCTTTTATACATCTGCAGGCATTAGAAAAACAAGTGAGTCTTTTTTACACAAGCGAAGCACGCAGTGGCCCAATAAAAAGCCTGACAACCAACTGCGCAGGTATCCAGAATTTACACAAGCCCATTAACAAATAATATAACTGAATCCTTTTGTTGCATAATTATGTCACGCGATAAATATTTCATTAAACATTTGAACTGGCAAAAGCGAAGGTGCCGGTTGTAAGAGAAGAAAAAAGAACAAGGCTAATTTTAAAAGATATTGATTTCCAAAGTTATAGAATTCTTACATTTACAGTAATCTTGTCCAAATTTAAAGTAGCGATGAGAAAAAAATAACTATGCCAGCTAAGAAAAAAAAGCTGCCCGTCAAACTATCCCCACTTTTAAAAAAAAGGAAAAGTAAGGTTGCACACCTTAAAGAAAGTAGTAGTGTTAAACCATCCAAACAATTTCCTGTGGTAGGTATTGGCGCCTCGGCAGGTGGGCTGGAAGCATTTTCTGTTTTATTGAAACACTTGCCGTCTGACCTGGACATGGCCTATGTCTTTGTTCAGCATCTTTCCCCCAATCATTCAAGCTTTCTGTCTCAAATCATTAGCCGCAGAACAAGTATGCCGGTTCACCAGGTAAGAAATAACCTGGAAATAAAAAAGAACAATATTTATATTATCCCACCCGGTCATAGCCTTGCCGTTACAGACGGTGTACTGCAATTAATTTCAGAAAAAGGCCGGCATAATTTTTATCCCATCGATCTTTTTTTATCTTCTCTTGGAAGAACATACAAGAATAATGCTATTGGTATTATTTTGTCTGGTACGGGTACAGATGGTACGCTCGGTTTGAAGGACATTAAAGCGGAAGGCGGAATTACCTTTGCGCAGGATGAAGATGCACATTACCAGGGCATGCCGCGTAATGCAGTTGAACTGGGATATGTTGACTTTGTTTTATCTCCTGAAGAAATAGCAGTTGAACTGATATCGCTTTCAAAAAACCCGTTGACAGGATTAATGAACAGCCAGGAGTACCTGTATAATAATTCGCAGGAAATAGAAAAAATTCATGCGATATTATTTGCCAAAAAGAATATAGATTTTACACAATACAAACAAACTACGATTCGCCGGCGCATCATGCGGCGAATGCTCCTGAATAAATTTCATTCGCTGGCCGGTTACGTAAAGTTGCTGACTGAAAACAGTAAAGAGGTAGCCGCACTTCACCAGGATTTGCTGATTAATGTCACTGACTTTTTTCGTGATAAAGGCATGAACATGGCGTTGACAAATACGGTTTTTCCGGGGTTGATTAAAGAAAAGGACCCCAATAACCCTATCCGTATCTGGGTGCCGGGCTGTTCTACCGGTGAAGAAGTATTTACAATAGCGATGTTGCTGATTGAGTTTTTGGGTGCCAAAGCCCTTACCCATTCAATACAAATTTTTGGAACGGATCTCAGCGAGAAATCAATTGAGCGTGCGCGAACCGGATTGTATCCGCAGAGTGCAGTACAAAATATTTCAAAAGAAAGGCTGCAACGTTTTTTTATAAAACTGGACGGACATTACCAGGTGCTGAAAAATGTGCGTGACCTCTGTATTATGGCGCCGCATAATTTATTAAAGGATCCACCTTTTTCAAACATGGATCTTATCAGCTGTCAAAACCTGTTGATTTACCTGGAACCTGCACCGCAGTTGCGTATTATGAAAACCTTTCACTACGCACTTAAAAATAAAGGGTTCCTGGTACTGGGAAAGTCTGAGACTGTTGGCATAGCAACGGATCTGTTTGAGCCGCTGGGAAGGGCGCACAAAGTTTACCAGCGAAAACAGGGGCATAAAGTTTTCGATTTAAATTTTGCGGCATCAAATTATGCCACTGTGTATGCAGGCAGCAGTGAAGAAAAAACGATTGTGCGCAAGACAACGGATATAGATAAAGAACTGGAAAAAATATTATTATCTCAATATATTTCTCCCGGTTTACTGGTAAATAACGACATGGAGATTATCCGTTTCCTGGGTGCAGTGGCGCCGTATCTTGAGCCAACATATGGTAAGGCCAGTTTTCAGTTAATGAAAATGGTTAAGGAAGAAATAGCATATGAACTTCGTTCCACCATTATAAAAGCGAAAAAAAACAACAATACAGAAAAAAAAGAAGGACTACAAATTGCCATCGATAAAAAAAATGTATTGGTTTCTTTTGACGTGGTGCCAGTTAAAGGACAAGAAAGGGAAATCTATTTCCTGGTTATATTTGGTAAAACTGAAATTCCTTCAGCAAGAGATCCAAGGTCAAAACAAGGAAAAATTTCACATGGGGAATCGAAAATAAAATTCCTCGAAAGTCATCTGAAAGAGGCCAGGCACAATGTAAAAACTATTTCTGAAGAATATGAGACCATGCGGGAAGAGTTACAATCTTCAAATGAAGAAGCATTGTCTTCCAATGAAGAATTGCAGAGCATCAACGAAGAGCTGGAAACGTCCAAAGAAGAATTACAATCAATGAATGAAGAGTTAATGACCATTAACGAAGAGCTGCATACCAGGAACCATGAATTGAAAGAGTTGACGGATTATGCCGACGCTATTTTTGAAAGCAAGCTTGAGACATTGGTTATTCTAAATGAAGATTTACGGGTTAAAATTGCCAACAAAGGGTTTTATAATCTTTTTCAAACAACCGCCCGTGAGACAGAAGGAAAGCTTTTTTATGAATTGGGGAGGCATCAGTGGAAAATTACTGATCTGCAGTTTCATTTAAAGACCGTTCTGAATAACGGCGAACCAATTGTAAATTATGAAGTGTACGATGAGTTTCCGGGAATTGGATCCAGGACAATGCTCCTGAATGCGCAGGTTTTGCCCCAAAAAGAGGAAAAAGGATCCCTTATTCTTGTTGCTATCCAGGATATCACCGATCGCGAATTGGCGTTGCAGAAAATAAAAACCGGGGAAGATCGTTTTCGGTTACTGGTGCAGAACGCATTTGACATAATCATTCTTTTCACCAGGGACGGGACCATTGAATACGTAAGTCCTTCTGTAGAAAACGTACTTGGGTTTATACCGGCCGAACAAACAGGCAAAAACATTTTGTCTCATACTGCTACGCATCCTGACAACAACATTGCCCGCGAAAATATGTTCAGAGATTGTCTTACAAATCCGGGTAAAAATATAAAGGCAGAATTTCAATTACGGCATAAAGACGGCAGTTATCGGTTCATTGAGGCCATTGCAAAAAATATGCTGTATGAAAGCAGTATACAGGGCATTGTGGCAAATTACCGGGACATAACAGAACGAAAAGTACTTGAGCAGCAAAAGGATGATTTTATTGGCATTGCCAGCCACGAATTAAAAACACCGGTTACCAGCATTAAGGCATACGCGCAAATATTGGAAGAAAATTTTATAGAATCTGGGAATAAGTCTGCCGCAGGAATGGCTGAAAAAATGAATGCGCAGATTGACCGGCTCACGCATTTAATTTCAGATTTACTGGATTTTACGCACATTGAAGTAAATAAAATGACATTCAGGGCAGAAACGTATGATATAAATAAGTTGATACGTGAGATTGGAGACGAAACGCAACGCACAACGGAAAAGCAATTAATCTTCAAGCTGGGTAAGACTATAAAAATAAAAGGCGATAGGTTAAGAACAGCCGAAGTCTTAAGTAACCTGCTCAGCAATGCGATAAAGTATTCACCCGGCGCAAATCAAATTATCATTGGTTCTGCAGCGCAAAAAACGGAAATCATTATTTCTGTACAGGATTTTGGAATTGGTATTGATGCCGCAAAAGCAGATAAAATTTTTGACCGGTTTTACCGCGTAAGTGATGCATCTGTTAATACCTTTCCCGGACTTGGCCTTGGCTTATACCTGGCTGCAGAAATTGTTCGAAAGCAGGGAGGACGTATTTGGGCAGAAAGCAAATTGGGCAAAGGGTCAACATTCTTTTTTACCCTTCCACTTCATGCGCCTTTTGCAATAACGGAGGTAAAAGAATAAAATATAAAGCACAAGGCATTAAAATATTGGGCACCAGGGTTACCGGTATGTGTTTTGCCTCCATATTAATTATGAAAAGCATACTTGTCACAGATGATGATCCGGGTTTACAGGATATTTATAAAATCATTCTTGAAAGAGCGGGTTATAAAGTAACAATTCTATCAAATGGACTGGATATTTTAAACAACCGGTACGAAAAGCCCGATTTGTTTTTGCTCGACAAGCAGCTTTCCGGAATGGACGGGGTTGAATTGTGCAGACATTTAAAGAGCGAAAATCTTACGCATAATATTCCTGTAATTATTATTTCTGCATCTGTAGGCATTGGTCAGTTAGCAATGGACGCAGGTGCTGATGACTTCATCGAAAAGCCGTTTGACAGAAAACATCTTTTACACGTTATCGCAGAGAATATTGGTGTGTAACAAATGTATCCCGATATTTATTAAACATTGCCAGGTTCTTTATTGCTCCACTACAATTGTTCGGACGATCAAAAAAGAAATCAGGTTGTATATCTTTCTCCATGGCGTTTCCCCCACCGGCCATTTTGCGCAACATGCCCATCATAAACCAAAAGTTCATCAAATTGATAAGATCAGTTTCCTATGGAGACATAACCTGCACATTAATTATAAGAACGAAAGATTACGTGTAGCCGGGTAGACACACACATTTGCCTGGTCGTGTCTAACCGAACAGAACCTTGAACCAACCGGTGTTGCATACAGTCATTTGCATAGCTACTTCAGTTGTTAATGAAAACACCAATTGCCGCAAAAACTTATTTGCTTATTTTTTCAATTGCTTTCTTCATGTCTATGCCTTTGCCAATCACGGGCTTGAAAAGATCGCCCTCACTTTTGATTCTGTCAATTGCATTATAAATAGTAAAGTCGCTCATCTGTAAACCTTTTCTCACTTCTTCCCAATGGAGGGGCATAGACACCGTAGCACCAGGCTTTGGCCGCAAAGAATAGGGTGCCGAAACGGTTGCCTGTGGACGGTTCTGCAGAAAATCAATATACATTTTTCCTTTGCGATCTTTTACCGCACGTTGAATGCTGGTGAAGCCTGGAATCTGATCATGCACCATGCCTGCAATCAAACGGGCAAATTCTTTCGATTGCTCATACGTATATTTTGCACCCAGCGGAATATAAATATGCATACCAGTGGATCCGCTCGTTTTTGGATAAGCTGTAATACCCATATTATCCAATACAGATTTGGTTACGTTGGCCGCTTCAATTACCTGGTCGAACGTTTTTTTCGCAGGATCAAGATCAATAATACACCAATCAGGATAATCTTCCTTTTCTACTGTACTATGCCATGGATTCATTTCTATGCATCCCAAAGATGCCATATACAAAAGGCTTGCTTCGTCCTTTGCAACAAGGTAATTACGGTCACGATCATCTGCATTACTATGGTATAAAAATGTTTCAATCCATTCCGGCGCCTTGCCGGTCACATCTTTAAAATAAAAACTTTCGCCGGTAATACCATCAGGATGACGGTTCATAGATTGTGGCCTGTTTTTTAGATACGGTAAAATATATGGCGCAACCTGGTAATAATAGTTCAGCATGTCACGCTTGGTGATTTTCTCTTTTGGCCAATATATTTTACTGAGGTTGGTAAATTTCAATTCGTGACCACTAATTTTTTTTACCTGTGTTTCTTCTGTTGGGTTGAGCAATGATTTCCGTTCTTTTTTATCAGCCGGCTTAACCAATTGTTGTTCTTTTTTTGTTCGTGGTTTAATGATTGTTTTTTCTATTGTTTTTTTTGTGGGCGCTGCATTTTCCATCACAACCTGTTTTGCATTTTTATCTGTACGCATACCTTCAAAAGACGGATGACGCATAACCCCATCTGATGTCATCTCTGCAAAGTTTACTTCACATACCAGTTCAGGTTTAAGCCAGGTGGCCACGGCATGCGGAGGGTTGGGCCTGAACCGCGACGGTTTATTTATATCAGGCAATTCTTCAAAGGGCGGTTTTTTTATTATCAGCGGCTTAAACTGATCAAGCATTTCGCGTTGTGTTTTGTCGTTGAAACCAGTTCCTATTTTTCCGGTGTAAACCAGTTTTCCTTTGTTGAAAACGCCCACCAGCAGCGCACTGAAATGTTTACTGCTGCCATCATTTCTTGTGTACCCGCCTATTACCATTTCCTGGCGCTTATTGGCTTTTATTTTAAGCCAGTCACCGGTTCGCTGGCCCGGCTGATACACACTATCTGCTTTTTTGGCAATAATGCCTTCGAGCCCCATTTTTTTTGCTGCTTCAAAAAATTCTATACCAGAATGTTCAAAAACCTGGCTGTTTTTTATAATGCCGTGTTCTGGAACCTGGCTGTCAAGAATAATTTTTCGTTCACGCAAAGGGACATCCGTTAAATCTTTTCCATCGAGCCATAATATATCAAACACGTAATAATATAATTCACCATCTGCCTCGCTGCGCCAATTTTGCAATGCACCAAAATTAGAGATACCATTGTCGCCTACTACCACAATTTCTCCGTCAACCACCGCATTAATATTCCACAATTCCAATGCTTTTGTGACGGGATAAAATTTTTCATTAAAAGATTTGTCGTTACGTGAAATTAATTCGGCCTTTCCATTTTTCATTAATCCCAGCGCCCGGTAACCATCCCATTTTACCTCATATAACCAGCCTTCATCTTCAAAAGGTTTATCAACCAGTGTCGCCAGCATAGGTTTCATCGTTTTTGGAAAGGCAGCTTTCGGCGCTGTTGCTATAAGTGAGGAGGCGTCATCCCGTCGAACTTTTTTTTTGTTTACCGCTTTGTCCGGGTTGGCTTTCTTATTTTTTGTTGCAGCATTTTTCTCCGACGCAGCTTTTACATCACTCCTTTTATTTAAGGCGGTCTCTTTTTTACTTTGAACAGTTGCTTTTTTTACCCTTTGCGCACCATAAAAGTTATTAGTTGTTTTTTCTACCTGTGCAAGTGTTTTTTTTGATAGTACGGATTTGTCTTTTTTAGTGATATCAATAGCGGAAGCGTATTTATCTTTTACTTTAAATAACAACCATCCATTTTCGCCACGCCCGTGTGCTTTTACCAGGGCGTATTCGCCCTTTAATTTTTTACCGTTGAGAATGAATTTTAATTTGCCTGCATGTAGCTGATGACGTAATTCTTTGTCCTGGGCTTTTTTATCCGGGTTATTGAAATCTGCTGCTTCATAAAAACCTTCATCCCAAACAATCACGGTTCCTGCGCCATAGCCGCTGGGAATAATGCCTTCAAAATTTCTGTAATCGTATGGATGATCTTCTACCATCATGGCCAATCTCTTTACAGATGGATCGGTAGAAGGACCTTTCGGCACTGCCCAGCTTTTTAAAACACCTTCCATCTCCAGCCGGAAATCATAATGCAGATGTGACGCATCATGTTTTTGGATTACAAAACGTAACTTACTGCTATTTGCGCTGCCACCGGTCGGTTCAGGGCTTTCTTTAAAATTTCTTTTGGTTTTGTATTTTGCCAGGCCCATGCTGCTGATTTTTAGATAGCAATGTCAATGCACTCACTGCTAAGCGTATGATCTTGTATAATAATTTCATGCCAGCCTCTGTAGTGCTACTACTTGTTCTCCGGCACGAAGATGTTGATCGTTTCCAAAGATAGATATGCCGGACCAGTAATTATTTTCCCGTCACAATTGAACCTTCCCCGTGGCACGGGCTATCACATGAGCCGTTAGCGCCGGTTCACGTAACTGCACATGGTATGTGCGTACTATTGGATTAACCCCATGCAAAGTAATCGCCATCGCCTATGTAGAAAAAGGTATGCAGCGATGGCGCCCTTGAGCAGTGTTCGGGAGCCACACCCACAAACATTACGATAACCGTTTTTTAGTAACCAATACCTGATAAACTGGCATATTTTTTTATCAAAAAGCCACATGCTATCATCCTTATTGATATAATGATGTATGATGAAGCTTCAACGACACTTCGTGTTGTTTTTGTATCTGGCGCGGTGTATGAATACAAAAAAGTACCTCTTGCTGTTGTTAA
>JBDUAY010000521.1:0-3819 GCA_040004415.1 Bacteroidota bacterium
CAAATACCATTAACCATTAAACCTTATCCTATGAAAATTCAAATATAAGATGTTGGGGCAATAAAACTAGTTGCATAAGAAAATATTTTTTTACCCAGTTATCTTAAGTTGATCAGCATCAATTCTGATAAATTTTACTCGAGATTTGAAAAGAAGTGCCGGAGTAGGGCATTTTGGGAGATAATGACAGAGAACGCCAGGCGCAAAAAAAAGGGCCAGGATAGAGATCCAGCCCGTAATTAATCCAATATCCTATGAAAAACCTATTTATCAGACAACATCTAAAAGTCTATCGTTGCATGGGGGCAAAAAATTGGCCCCAATAGAAATCAGGGCCGTTTCAATCCAATATTCTATGAAAATCAGTTATGTGTATTTCAAAATCTTTGCCAAAGCTCACCACTCGCTTTTAAAACTTTTCTGATATTCGTCAAAAGGTTGTTTTCCATATTTTCCGTCTCCAAAATAACGAACTATTAATTCCAGTTCTTTTGGCTCCAGATACCCGGGAATTGGCTGTGGGCCGCTATTATCAAGGGGTATGATAACGGTTGTGGGATAAGACAATTTACCGTATGTTAAAAAAAGTGCAAAGTCATTTGTACGGTTAGCACTGTTAAAATTATAGGTCTTATCGTTCCAGTTCACTGCTTCTTTTGTCTCGGCATTTAGCTTAACAGGATAAAAATTTTCCTGCAGGTACGCGATTACTTTTGGATTGGTATATGTCTTTTTATCCATTACCTTACACCACCCGCACCAATCAGTATACAGGTCTATAAGGATGGGCTTTTTTACTGTTACCATGGCCTGTTGAGCTTCTTTCAGCGTCATCCATTTAAGCTTCTCAGCGGCTGGCGCAGGCATATCCGCAGAAGAAATAGTGAGTACAAAGGCGGAAATGAGAACAAGCATTAACTTCTGCATAGTATTTTTGTTTGAAGTACAAATTTAAACGTAGTGGCATGAATAAAATTGTTATTGCTGTAACCGGTGCGAGCGGTGCTATGTATGCTAAAGGTCTGCTGGACAAGCTGCTTAGCCTTAAAGATCAGTGGAACGAACTCGCGGTGGTAATGACCACCAATGCAAAGGAGGTGTGGAAAACAGAACTGGAAAATGAAAGCTATGACAATTACCCATTAAAATTTTACACCCAGCAGGATTTTTCCGCTCCTTTTGCTTCGGGTTCGGGCAAGTTTAATACGATGATTATTATCCCCTGTTCTATGGGCACGCTGGGTAGAATTGCAACCGGTATTTCCAACGATTTAATTACCCGGTCTGCAGATGTTATTTTGAAGGAAAGAAGGAAACTGATTTGTGTGGTCCGGGATACGCCTTATAATCTTATTCATATCCGCAACATGGAAACTGTAACGCTTGCGGGAGGGATTATTTGCCCTGCTTCGCCTTCTTTCTACAGCAAGCCCACAACCATTGAAGCGGTAGTAGCCACCGTAACAGACAGGGTGCTGGATTTGGCTGGATTGGATATTAGTACATTTCGCTGGGGAAAATCGTGAGAACTGAGGCATCAATTGTGAGAAAGTCAATCATGACCGTAACCCGACTGCCATCCGGCAAGGGCTCACAATTCCCGTCTGACGCCTGGAGATCACCGCAGATCAACCACTTCAACGCCAGGGTATTTGGTTTTATCAAACACAAATAACTGATCATTTACTGGCGCGCTGCCATTCAGAGAATTGACAGTATAGGTATATTTATTGCCATTTTTATCCAGCACCTTTGTATTGTATATTCCTTGTTTTGCTTTATCTACATATACATATACTTTGTGAAACGTCTTACTTTTATCAACCGGTGTCATTTCAATTTCCTGCAGGGTGCGCTTGCCTTCTTTTGATTCACCATTTAATTTATATAAAAAATCTTTATCGTAAAAATTGGTCAGTAAACTCTGCGGCGTAATGGTTTTAGCAGACGGATCAATTTTAGTTATCGTTACTTCATTGGTCGGTTTATCATACGTCCATACGTTATTGCCATCTGAAAAAATTTCTTTGTCTTCTTTACCCGCCATGCTTACCCAGTACTTATTACCTTTCATATAAACCGTGCCTTTTTGGCTGCCCTGCAATTTTCCTTTACCATCTTCAACCTGCAGGGTAAACATGAGCTGTACTCCTTTATATGTCTTAAACTTAGCACTTACTCCGTCCAGTATTTTTTTTGCTGCAGGATCATTTGCCACACCTGCCTGCGCAAATCCCACTGTTACAAAACCAATCAGCAAGCCCACCAATAAAAATTGTTTCATCTTATAGAATTTTTTATAAATAAATGCGGCCGCAAAGATATGCTTTAGCACAATTGATTCAGACATCAATTACCAAAATGCGTTTAAACCGATACTGTTAAATTAACGGCAATGGGTAGAAGGCGTAAAGTATATACCTGTTCGTTGTTGTAAATTACCCATTATCCCAGTAAACTCAATTGTTGTTGCAAATCTGCTTCCGTTTTTATCAGCACGTCCCGCACTTTGCTACCCTGGTTGGGGCCCACAATTCCAGCCGCTTCAAGCTGGTCCATAAGCCGGCCGGCCCGGTTATAACCCAGTTTCATACGCCGCTGCAGTAAAGAGGTCGATCCACTCTGGCTTTGTACTATCAACCTGGCTGCATCATCAAATAAGGCATCGCGATCGCTCAGGTCAAAATCTTTGCCTTCCATTTCTTTTTCGTCAACATATTCCGGCAGTAAAAACGCCTGCGCATAACCTCTTTGGTCTCCAATAAAATTGGTGATTTCCTCTACCTCCGGTGTATCAACAAATGCACATTGCAAACGGGTTAATTCTCCGTTATACGAAATAAGCATATCCCCTTTTCCAATCAATTGTTCCGCGCCGCCAGTATCCAGAATTGTTCTCGAATCAATTTTGGAAGACACCTTAAAGGCAATACGTGCCGGAAAGTTGGCTTTAATGGTACCTGTAATAATATTTACAGAAGGTCTTTGTGTAGCAATGATAAGATGTATACCAATGGCACGTGCAAGCTGTGCCAGGCGGGCAATCGGCATCTCCACTTCTTTACCTGCCGTCATAATTAAATCTGCAAACTCATCTATTACCAGTACAATAAAGGGCAGGTATTGGTGTCCCTTTTCAGGGTTAAGCCGTCTGCGCACAAACTTGTCGTTATATTCTTTAATATTCCTGGCGCCTGCTTCTTTCAATAAATCATACCGGTTATCCATTTCAATACATAAGGCATTGAGGGTATGAATAACTTTTTTGGTATCTGTTATAATTGCATCTTCTTCGCCGGGTAGTTTGGCCAGGAAATGTTTTTCTATCGTACGATAAATACTAAGCTCTACTTTTTTGGGATCTATCAATACCAGTTTCAAATGAGAGGGATGCTTTTTGTATAGTAGTGAAACCAGGATGGCATTCAGCCCAACAGATTTGCCCTGGCCGGTGGCGCCCGCCATTAACAAATGCGGCATGGTAGTAAGATCTACAATGAAATTTTCATTGTCAATTTTTTTACCAATGGCAATAGGAAGGCTATACTGGCTGTTTTGAAACTTATCGGAATTCAGTAACGTTTTCATGCTTACCACGGTCTTCTTTACATTGGGTACTTCTATCCCGATTGTTCCCTTTCCGGGTATTGGCGCAATAATACGAATACCAAGCGCTGCAAGGCTCAACGCAATATCATCTTCCAAATTTTTGATGCGCGAGATACGTACACCTGCGGCCGGAACAATCTCGTACAATGTTACCGTAGGTCCAACGGTTGCCGATATTTTCTGAATGGCGATATCATAATTCTTAAGTGT
>JBDUAY010000522.1:0-3811 GCA_040004415.1 Bacteroidota bacterium
CAAAAAAAAGCTGCGTCTGTTGTTCTGGTGCAAACACCTGGTTTTGCTCCCTGAAATTCTGCAGGTTGCGCTCCACACCCCCCAACTCACGTTTCAAGGTGTCGAGCTGGTTGTCTATAAATTGTAAGGTATTAAAGGCAATTACTTTTTTATCTTCCAGGCTTGATTGCAGGTATTCCTTCATATACTGGTTCACAATATTCAGCCCCAGTTTTACATTGTCAGTAGAATAAGAAATAGTAATAACGGTCGTAGCGTCCAATTTGCCCACATTGATAGAACCACTTAAACCGATGGCGACATCATCTTCAGGCAGCCAGTTTAAGATATATTCATTGGGCTCCGCGTGCATTACTTCGGCATATTGTGGCTGTAACTGAAAATCAATTCCGGGCAGTTTAACCTCCTGGTTAAAATTGTAATTTTTCAGTTCGCCATTTAATTGGTATTGGCTATTGCTGATCACTTTTACAGACAGCCCAATAGCATTGGTGGAATCTGATATTGAATTGATCACCCATTTAAAAGGAATGTCTGATGGATGTGCAATAGACGTGCGGATCTTTCCTTTTATATAATATTGCTTTTGCAAACCCAGGCTACGGATGGTCCTGGCAGCCATGGACCGCGACTTTATAAGTTCTATTTCGTTGTTTAAATTATTGTTATCGTCGGGCAAAGAAAAGATATTGCCAAACTTCTCCGCATTGTTTCCATAGGGATTTTTATCCTTTACCAGCATCTTGCCCGCCACATTATAGATGGGCGTTGAGTAGCGCAGGCTTATCCAGGCCAGCGTAAGCATTAAGGCTACAGAGATAATTACCCAAGGGAAAAAGCGCAGGTATTTCTGCAATATTTCCCGGGGGCTTGCCGTACTTTGAGGAGACATTGCTTCTGTTAAATCTTCCATATCTAATTGTTCCTGAATATTGAATAAAGAATGGCCAATAGTGAAACAATAGTCGTTGCCAATGAAATATTTCTTACCAGGTTGGCATCTGTTCCCAATGGCTTTTTACGAATGGGCTCTATATACACCAGGTCGCCACTATGTAAATAAAAATAGTCGGATTTGTAAATATTTGCATCCCTTATATTTAACCTGCCCATGGTTCTTTTGCCATTGTCTTCTCTTATCACCAGGATATTATCCCGTCGTCCAAAATTGGTGATGTCACCAGAAAAAGCCAGGGCATCAAAAATGTTTATTCGTTCTTCCGGCATATTGATGATACCTGGCTTTGCGACCTCGCCTAACATCGTTACCCGTTTATTAATAAACCTGATTTCTATATATGGATGTTTGAGAAAGGTATCCAGTTTCTGCAGCAATACATCAGACAATTGTGGTTTAGAAAGACCCTCTGCGTGTACGACCCCAAGGCCATGAAACAATATATTTCCTTTGTTATCTACCAGGTAGCCCCGGCCGCCGCCGCTGTTTGTTCCTGCTGAAGAAGCAGTTGCTATCGCGCCCGCGCTTCCAGCCTGGACCTGGTTATAAATGGCGGTTGCTTCCGGGTTATCGCTGAATACGGTAATTGATAACAAATCTCCCTGCTGAACGGTCTCCACCGGTGTATGAATGGACATGATATTAGCACTGTCAATGCCCTGCAAATACAACCGGCTCTCATGCATTTTCTTGCTGGGCTGACAACTGCAGCATACCAGCATGACCAAAAATGATACAATAACATATTTATTGATGGTTACCATGCGCAATGAATTATAATTTTTGAACCTGGTTATTTTCCAGGCTATAAGTTTGTTGCTCTTCGTTACAAAACGCATTGCCCGCAACGAAATTAAGTTTATGCCCCTGCTCACTTACCCATCCTGTTTGTATTGCGGGGTTACCCATCATTAACGCAAAAGGTAATACGTTTTTTGTTATTACCGCACCAGCACCTATCAGTGCAAAGCAACCAATTTCCACGCCGCAAACAATCGTAGCATTTGCGCCAATGGTAACGCCCCTGCGCACAAGGGTTGTTTTCAACTCCTGTTTCCTTTCAATAAAACTACGCGGATTGATAACATTGGTAAACACCATGGAAGGACCTAAAAAAACATCGTCCTCCACAACAACGCCAGTATATACGGATACATTGTTTTGAATCTTTACGCCGTTGCCTGTTACCACGCCATTGTCTATAAATACGTTCTGCCCTATATTACAATTGCTGCCAATCACCGCGCCCGGCATGATGTGCGAGAAATGCCAGATGCGGGTGTCATCGCCTATCTGCGCACCCGGATCAATTACGGCGGTTTCATGGGCGGTATACTTCACAATCTAATTTTTTTTGAACCACAAAGACACAGTGGTTTTTATAGTATATGTTGTCCCGTCGAATTTTACATCGGGACGATACACAGGGGATTGCTTTGCAATACTTATTTCTCGAACTACTTTCTTTACCCCAACCAGATCCAACCTATTTTTTTGAACCACGGTGGCAGGGCGATCATACAAACAGCTCCAGGAAAGCTTCCTGTGCATTACAGGGGGCTCCGCTGGAGCCAGGTGCTGGTAATTTGATTCTTCTATAAACAGGGCGTCCCGCTGGGACGGATGCAACCTTTGTAACTCATCTTCAGAACAGTTGTAGTGTCTCACCGACCGGAATAGTAGAACAAAAGTACAGTCTAATTCTTTCCGCTGGTTTTGCGGGGCGCTGCAGTTAAGCGGCTCACGGGGGTTACGTTTGCCTTATCAACAAAGGCAACCAATTTATACCCCATGCTTTCAATTTCTATTTCTACCCGTTTCTTGTTGGCGCTGATTACCCTGGCCTCTTTATCCATCAGCAAGCCCGATTTAATAATTACCCGGCTATTGGGCGGCAGGTTCATGGCAAGGGCTTCTACATTTTCATACTCGCGCAAAAAGCGTTTGATGCGATCAATATCACTTGCTCTTATCACCGCCGGGCGGCCCAGCCAATATACGAAATTGAGGACGCCATTTGTTAGTCGCACTTCCTGTTCTTCTGCAGCATTTATATGCACAAATACATACGATTTAAACAAGGGCTCTTCCACCATTTTCATGCGATCACTCCATTTGCGGAGCACCTTGTTTAACGGGCAATAACTTTCTATGCCCCGCTCTTGTAAAACCTGGTCAATTTTCTTCTCCCAACGGGGTTTGGTATATACTGCAAGCCAATTTTTTTTACTCATACTGCTTGCTGAAACGGGCATAGCTTCGCCACCTCAGTCACATTATTTTTTGTAAACTGTTGAAAATAAAGGGCTCCGCTATAAACCCTGAATATATAAAAAGCGAAAGGGTATAAGGGGTAATCGCTTACCTCTTATACCCTTTCCAAAAATTTATTATGCAAAGCAGTAACGTTGTTTTCTTCACAGGTATTTCTACATTGTTTAAAGGGGGATTGCAGCTATAAATACCTGCAGTTTCCCGGTCACACATTCACTTAAAAATTCATTTTCCCGGTGATCGCTGCAAATATAAGTGATTTTATATTGCAACTTAATTGCGCTGAAACAGGAGGCTCCGCCGGAGCCGTATCCCGCAATTTGATTAATCTATAAACAGGGCGTCCCGCCGGGACAAAGTATCCATCGCAGGAATGGCATCTTCTGAACAGTTCTGGTGAAAACACCCACAACGGCGGTAAAAAATTTGGAGTCTTTTTCTCCGTGGCCGGTGTCCCACCGGCCACCAGCCACCAGCAATATTTTGTGCATGTAATTAATTTGGATGTAGGTGCACGCATATCTAATCTTATCAATGCGATGATCTTTTGGTTTATAACCTGCATTCTCTATAAAATGG
>JBDUAY010000523.1:0-3802 GCA_040004415.1 Bacteroidota bacterium
GTTTTTACCGATGTCATGCACGTCTCCCTTAACGGTAGCCAGCAATATTTTTGCAGCACCGGCGCCTTCTTCGTTTATGGTACCGGCTGCAAGGTGTGCCTGTCTCCGCAACTCTTTTTCTGCTTCAATAAATGGGGTTAATACGGCCACTGATTTTTTCATTACCCTGGCACTTTTTACCACCTGCGGTAAAAACATTTTTCCACTGCCAAATAAATCGCCCACCACATTCATGCCTGCCATCAGCGGGCCTTCAATAACATCCAGCGGTTTGGAATATTGTTGTCTTGCTTCTTCTGTATCTGCATCTATATAATCAGTAATGCCATTTACCAATGAATGTTTCAGCCTTTCTTCCACACTGGTGTTTCTCCAGGCATCGTCTTTTACAATTTCTTTACCTTTGGCTTTTACGGTCTCCGCAAAATTGATAAGCCTTTCGGTGGCTTCGTTGTTATCATTCTTGCGGTTGAGGATAACGTCTTCGCACATCTCCCTCAACTGTGGTTCTATTTCGTCATATATCACCAGCTGACCGGCATTCACGATGCCCATATCCATGCCAGCCTTAATAGCATAAAACAGAAATACGCTGTGAATGGCTTCCCGCACGTGGTCATTGCCCCTAAAAGAAAACGACACGTTACTTACACCGCCACTAATCTTTGCCAGCGGCATCAATCTTTTTATTTCTTTTGTTGCTTCAATAAAATCTACCGCGTAATTATTGTGTTCTTCAATGCCGGTTGCAATGGCAAAAATATTTGGATCGAAAATAATATCCTGTGGCGCATAACCAACCTGCTCTGTTAATATTTTATAGGCGCGATGACAAATTTCCACTTTACGTTCTTTTGTATCTGCCTGGCCTTTTTCATCAAAAGCCATTACAATAACCGATGCGCCATATGCCTGGCAAGTAATTGCCTGTTCAATAAATTTCTCTTCTCCTTCTTTCATGGAAATAGAGTTAACAATGCATCTGCCCTGCACGCATTTCAATCCCGCTTCTATAATAGGGAACTTTGAACTATCCAGCATAATCGGAATCTTCGCAATGTCAGGTTCGCTTTGTACCAGGTTGATGAATGTTGTCATGGCCTCAACACCATCCAGCATGGCATCATCCATATTTACATCCAGTATCTGAGCGCCATTTTCTACCTGTTGTCTTGCTACGCTTAACGCTTCCTCGTATTTATTTTCTTTGATGAGGCGTGCAAATTTTTTAGAACCAGTCACATTGGTTCTTTCACCCACATTTAAAAAATTAGTTTCGGGGCGAACAATCAGGGGTTCTAATCCGCTTAAACGCAGGTAAGGTTTTATAACTTTTTGATCTGACATATCAATTATTTCATTTT
This sequence comes from Bacteroidota bacterium, assembly GCA_040004415.1. Lineage (GTDB taxonomy): Bacteria > Bacteroidota > Bacteroidia > Chitinophagales > Chitinophagaceae > JACMLD01. The sequence continues at coordinate 1,365 of JBDUAY010000523.1, forward strand.
AGTTGTTGCCCACAAAATTGCTGATGTTGTGATTGGGTGATTTTGAGGTTTCGTTTAATGACGGACCGCACCATAAGTAAACCTCAAAATCATAGTGCATTTTCATAAACCGGCAATTCCCGCGGCGCGAACTTAGCAACTTCGTCTGCAATGTGTTTAATATGATCTGGCGTTGTGCCGCAACATCCGCCTACAATATTCAACCAGCCATTGGCCGCCCACTCTTCAATAATGTGCGCGGTTTCATGCGGTTGTTCATCATACTCACCAAATGCATTTGGTAAACCGGCATTTGGGTAGGCCGATGTATAGCACCCGGCTATCTGGCTTAGTTCTTCTATATGTGGCCTCATTTCCTGCGCACCCAATGCGCAGTTTAAACCAACACTCAACGGTTTAGCATGCATTACTGACACATAAAAAGCTTCTAATGTTTGTCCGCTCAACGTGCGCCCGCTTGCGTCGGTAATTGTACCGCTAATCATTATGGGAAGTTCTTTTTGTTTTGCTTCGCGAAAGAATTTTTTTGCAGCATAGATAGCCGCTTTTGCATTGAGCGTATCAAAAATAGTTTCGATAAGTAAAACATCCACACCACCTTCTACCAATCCTTTTATCTGTTCGAGATATGCGGCCACTACTTCGTCAAAAGTAACAGCACGGTATCCCGGATTATTTACATCAGGCGATAAGGACAATGTTTTATTTAAGGGACCAATAGCACCGGCAACAAACCGCGGTTTGGATGGATTTTTAGCCGTGTATTCATCCGCCGCTGTTCTGGCACATTTCGCCGACGCGATATTCATCTCGTATGCAATTGATTGCATATCATAATCTGCCTGCGCTATTACCGTACTGCTGAATGTATTGGTTTCAATAATATCTGCACCCGCTTCCAGGTATTCTTTGTGTATGCCGATAATAATATCCGGTTGGGTAATGCTCAGCAGATCATTATTTCCTTTTACGTCTGTGTGCCAGTCTTTGAACCGTTTGCCACGGTAATCTTTCTCTTCCAGCTTGTGGCGCTGTATCATCGTGCCCATGGCACCATCGATGATGAGAATACGCTTTTGTAATTCTTTTCTTATATCTGTCATAGCCTGAAGTTTTGCGTTGCAGTAATCTTGCGGGCATTACCTGAACGGGTTACTAAAATAATATAACCTTGCAGATCTTGTTCACCTTATGATGCACAAAAGCACGCAGTTGATTATACAAATTTTTCTAAACTATTAACGAGGAAATTTTGGAGAGTCTGTCCAGAATAATCATCGTTTATTAGTTCAGTTTTTAAACAGGCTGAACAATAAACAAATCCGCCTGTAATGGAGCGGCAAAGTTATGCTATGTAATTGTAAATTCAAAGGGGAAAAGACAGCTTATGGGTCACAATAAACTTGCTTTTGAGAAGGCTGTTCATCGTAACCTATTGATTATCCTTTACTCATATAACTTTCGATCGGTAAACGGCTTTGCAGGCTGCGCGCCAGGGTCATTTCGTCAGCATATTCCAGCTCTCCGCCAAAAGCGATACCGCGGCTAATAGTTGTAATACGAACCGTCAGCCCCTGCAATTTTTTTTGTATATAATAAATAGTAGTATCCCCCTGGATATTAGGATTAAGTGCAAAGATCAGTTCTTCTGTATTTTCTGTGTGAATCCTGTTGACCAGCGGATCAATATTCAATTGATCCGGGCCAATCCCATCCAGCGGAGAAATAATTCCACCTAAAACATGATAAACGCCGTTGTACTGCTGGGTACTCTCAATGGCAATTACATCACGAATATTTTCCACTACGCAGATAATTTGTTGCTGGCGCATACTGTTGGCACAAATCGAACAAATATCGGCATCGGCTATGTTGAAGCAGCGCTGACAGTATTTTATCTCCTCGCGCATTTTAATAATGGCTTCTCCAAACGCTGCAACTTTTTCCGGCGCGGTCTTCAATAATTGCAACACCAGCCGCAGTGCTGTTTTTTTACCGATGCCCGGCAGTTTGGCAAATTCATTCACCGCATTTTCAAGTAAAGAAGACGAAAATTGCATGCGGCAAAGATAATGAATGGTATGGAGCAAGCGGATAGTGAGTACCAAGCAGGGGGTTGGCTTTCACCGTCGCTTTCAATGCCATTATCTCCCACGCCCTGCCAGTTATGCCTCACCCGTCTCTTCCCACTAGCTATTTACGAGTCTCCGCCCAGTCACAAGCCTCTTTTCATTGCGCCCGTTATTACCGCCTCGTACGTTTTACCATCAACCTCAACAATGGCATCAATTGTACAGGTACCGCCGGCACAGTGCACACGGCTCATATCTTTGACGATAGAGCCGCCTTTTACAGTTCCATCCCAGCCTTTTCTTTCGGCATTATTTTCTGCCTGTTCTGAAGCCAGTCTTTTTATACCTTTTTCAGTAATGCCTTTT
>JBDUAY010000524.1:0-3800 GCA_040004415.1 Bacteroidota bacterium
ACTGGAAAATAAAAAATTTCTTTTCATAATTGATGATAACTAAATGTATACAATATCGATCTCTCAGGCATTTAAACAACTAATATGCCAACAGATGCCAAAAAAATTAACACCTGTATTTTACACTAAAAGTAAAAAGAGACTTCAATATGAAATCTCTTTTCTTGTATAATTAATTATGAACTGTTGCTTTATTTGCTCACTTCTTCTATTACATGTCCTACGCAGCCATTGGGCATTTGTGTATGCAGTAAAGAGGCAAGAGTAGCAGAAATATCAGTCATATGTGTTTCGTGGCTTGTTTTACCATGTTTAATATTCCAACCATAAAACAGCAGCGGAATATGTGTGTCGTAAGGATTCCAGGAGCCATGCGTAGTACCGGTTTTGCTGTATCCTTCAAACCAACCAGCATTCAGTATTATTTGTACTGCGCCACTGCGTTTAAAATTATATCCATTTGCGATCATTGATTTTATTGGTTCGGGCACGGGCGAGTTTCCAAGTTCAGCTACATCTACCGCATAATTAATACCAGGTTGTTGTTGTAAATATTCTACTGCCGCTTTTTTCACCTCGGTATAGTCGAGGTGTGCAGCACTAATTTTAGCCATATTAAAATTTACCTGGTAATTCATGATGGAACGCACGAGGCCTTGCGAATTAAATTTATCAGCCAGTAGCTTATTTAATGTGTCAGCCAATGGTTTGGTGTACCAGAACCCGGCAGGCAAGCCATGCTCTTTCATAAAACCAATAGCATGGGCAGCACCATGATCGGCAGAAAGAAAAACGAGGTATTGTCCCTTGCCAACTTTTTCATCCAGCAATTTAAAAAAAGATGCCAGCTCCTGATCCAAACGCAGATAGGTATCTTCTACCTCGATAGAATTAGGTCCAAACATATGACCCACATAATCTGTAGAAGCACAGTTAATGGTTAAGAAATCAGTGGCAATGCCATTTCCTAAGTTATAAGCGCCCAGGGCAGCTTTTGCAAAATCAAGTGTAAGTGCATTTCCAAAGGGTGTAGAGCGCAGACTGCTTTTAGTCTGTTTGTATATTTCATTGATAGCATGCGGAAATGAGGAAGTTGTTTCTCCTTTAAATTTCCCTTCATAACTTTTATCATCAGCGTCGCTGTTAACGTAAGTGTTTATGGGGTATAAAGTATTCCAGCCATTTTCTATCAGGTGGCCAACCTTATTACTATTGTTATATGTATTTACCCAGTCAGGCAATTGCTGCATGTAATAACTGCTGCTGATGAAGTGACCACTTGCATCATCAAACCAATAAGCTGCTGTAGCTGCATGACCGGCCGGCAAAATAGAAGCACGATCTTTTAAGGATACACCTACTACCCTTGCCTGGAAATTAGTAGCAAGTCTCAACTCGTCTGTAATAGTTGATACCAGCAAATTGCGCGGAGACATTTTTCCATCTTCAGATTCATTGCCTACGCTTTGCACCGTACTATCGCTGGTGCAATACACTGTTTTGCCCGTCAGCTGATCGGTCCAATCGTTACCGGCAATACCGTGCAACGAAGGAACAGAACCGGTAAAAATGGTTGAATGCCCTACTGCCGTATAAGAAGGCAAATAATTGATTAGTGTGTTATCACATGAAAAACCTTCATTGATAAGCCGTTTAAAACCATCATTACCAAAACGGTTGTAATACCGGTAGAGGTAATCCCAGCGCATTTGATCTACTACTATTCCTACTACCAATTTTGGACGCTGCAACGCGACCCGCTGTGTGTCTGCAATTATTTTTTTTGATAAAGGCACATTTGCAGCAACTTTTTTTGTTTGAGCCATCGCGGCTACGCTAAAAAAAATAATCGTAAAAAATGACAGTAAGAATTTCTGCATCGCGATAATAATTATTTGTTACAAATGTAACTGAATGATGGTTATATACTTATTAAAACCCGGATGAATATTGATCCGGGTTAACCAATCGTAAAAAAAGTTTACAATAGGGTTGAACAATTTAAAATGTCCATTATTGAATAATATAATGTAATATTTGTTACGCAACTTTTGATGTTTGTTTTCAACTAAAAGCTACCAGGATTATATAGACCGGGTGCCAGTAAGTTAAATGTTTCTTAACTTAAGGGATACTTACCCGCAGCTTGGCTTTTTAGCTGAATACTTTATCTTTGGCGCGTTCCAAAAAATTTACCAAACTCAGCAACTATGGCAGATGTTTTTGAAAAATTAGTTAAAGATGGTGGCCCTATTGGCCAGCATATGAAAAGAGCGCATGGTTATTTTACATTTCCAAAGTTAGAAGGCGAACTGGGCAGCCGGATGATGTTCAGGGGTAAAGAAAGAATTGTATGGAGCCTGAACAATTATCTTGGGCTGGTAAACCATCCCAGGGTAAGAAAAATTGATGCTGAAGCCGCAAAGCGTTGGGGAATGGGTAATCCAATGGGTGCCCGTATGATGAGTGGCAATACAAGCTATCACGAAGATCTGGAAAAAGTGGTGGCAGATTTTGTACACCGTGAAGATGCCATGCTGCTCAATTTTGGCTACCAGGGCATTATGAGTTGCATTGACGCATTGGTAAACCGGCGCGACGTAGTTGTATATGATGCCGAATCACATGCTTGTATAGTGGACGGAGTACGCCTGCATATGGGTTACAGCTACAAATACAAACACAATGATGTGACCGATTTTGAAAAGCAAATGGATCGCGCTACCCGGATGATTGAAAAAACCGGCGGCGGTATTTTGGTGATAACTGAAGGTGTATTTGGCATGAGCGGCAACCAGGGAAAGTTAAAAGAAATTGTGGCGTTAAAAGAAAAATATGAGTTCCGTTTATTGATAGACGATGCACATGGTTTTGGTGTGATGGGACCAACCGGCGCCGGTGCCGATGAAGCACAGGGATGCCAGGAAGGAGTTGATTTATATTTTTCCACTTTTGTAAAATCAATGGGGAGCATTGGGGCCTTTATTGCCGGTCGCAAAGATGTGCTGGCTTATCTGCGTTACAATACCCGTTCGCAAATATTCGCCAAGAGTCTTCCATTGATTATTGTAGAAGGAATGCTGACAAGGATGGAAATGTTGAAATCGATGCCTGAGCTAAGAAAAAAATTATGGTACAACGCTAATAAATTACAAGCGGGCTTAAAAGAAAATGGTTTTGATATTGGAACAACCAATAGCATGGTTACACCAGTTTATATGAAAGGCGATATCCCGGAAGCCACTGCTATGGTACTTGATCTGAGAGAGAACTATGGTATTTTTTGCTCGATTGTTGTTTACCCGGTTATACCGCGCGGACAAATAATTTACAGGTTGATTCCTACAGCTGCGCATACAGATGCAGATATAGAAGACACATTACGGGCTTTTACAGAGACAAAAAAGAAACTAGACGAAGGTAGCTACCAGGCAGCAGATATTCCCGATATGGCTGAAGTGAATTAAACGTCTGTCATTAAAACAAATATTTTCAAAATCCCATCTTCTGCAGATGGGATTTTTTTTATTGCATTTAATCGTATAAACCAATTTCATTTTGCTAATGCTGAATGAATAGAAATTAGCCGGTGAAAGATAAATGCTGATTAATTGAGTGTATAATTTTATAGATTTTTATCATCATTGGTAGCTAAATTTTACGTGGTTAATCGTGTAAACCACCATTTATTTCATTAAAGTTCTGAAGACAAAACTTTATAACGGGCAAAAAAAATCCCGCCTTGCGGCGGGATGCACTAATCAAATACCATTAACCATTAAACCTTATCCTATGAAAAT
>JBDUAY010000525.1:0-3798 GCA_040004415.1 Bacteroidota bacterium
AACACAAAAGCAGCGGTAAACCTGGTACCAGCCGTTACATTACTGTAAAAAATAAGAAAAATACTCCTGAGCGTATTGAGCTTAAGAAGTTCAATCCAATCTTGAAAAAGGTAACTGTCCACAAAGAAATCAAGTAATTTAATTCATCTTTTAATATTATAAAGTCATGGCAAAAGCAGCTAAGACCGCGCAGAAAAAAGATTTGAAAGCATCTGCTGATGCAAAAAACTGGACCAAAGTAATCAAGGCTGTTCGCAGTCCTAAGTCTGGTGCCTATACTTTTAAAGAAGCTATCATACACAAAGACAAGGTAAAAGAGTACCTGGCAAGCAAATAAGTATAAACATTCTTATCATACAAGCTGTTCTGAACATATTCGGAATGGCTTTTTTGTTTTGCAGCATGACAGCCGGACAATGTGATGAATGTGAAAATATGGCAATTGCAGAATGCCTGCTTACAGAATGTAAAATAATTGCCGGTGCCTTTGATTATGTTTGCAACAGGCTACTGCGTTCACTAACGATATAGTAGTTCATTACATTGATTATTATTCAGGGTTTGAAAACACAAACTTCAAACCGTAAACCTTACGCCTTACACCTTTATTATGGGCTTATTTGATAAATTATTCGGGAAAAAAGAAAAGGAAACGCTCGACCAGGGTTTGCAAAAAACCAAGGAAGGATTTCTTTCTAAAATAACCAAGGCCATTGCCGGTAAGAGTACAGTTGATGAAGAAGTGCTGGATAGCCTCGAAGATGCGCTGGTAAGTGCAGACGTAGGTATTGATACTACCGTGCAGATAATTGATCGGATAGAAAAAAGGGTATCGAAAGATAAATATTTGGGCACCGGCGAATTAAATAAAATTCTGCAGCAGGAAATAGAGGCGTTGTTGGTCGATGTACCGGAAGGCAATCAATATAACTTTACTTCACCAATGCCTGCCAGTCCGTATGTTATATTGGTAGTAGGTGTAAATGGTGTAGGCAAAACGACCACCATTGGTAAACTGGCGAATAATTTTAAAAAAGGCGGTAAGAGCGTATTACTCGGCGCCGCCGATACCTTTCGCGCAGCCGCAACGGAGCAATTAACCATTTGGAGCGAAAGGGCCGGTGTACCAATTGTAAAGCAAGACATGGGCAGCGACCCCGCTGCCGTTGCATTTGATACGGTACAAAGTGGTGTATCCAGGGGTAGTGATGTTATTATTATTGATACCGCGGGACGGTTGCACAATAAAGCGCATTTGATGGATGAACTGGGCAAAATAAAACGCGTTATTCAAAAAGTAATTCCGAACGCGCCACATGAAGTAATGCTGGTGCTGGACGGCTCCACCGGCCAAAATGCGTTAGAGCAGGCCAAACATTTTACGGCTGCCACGGATGTTACGGCACTTACTATCACCAAGCTGGATGGAACGGCAAAAGGCGGCGTAGTATTGGCCATCGCCAATCAGTTTAAAATACCAGTTAAGTTTATTGGGGTGGGAGAGAAGATGGAAGATTTGCTTGTATTTGATAAGCATGAATTTGTTGATAGCTTGTTTAACCTGGAAAAGAAAGATTGAGCAATATGGCGAATGTAGAAACGTGATAAATGTGAAAATGTAAAGACACCAGCCCCCTTCAGTTGGCGGCCGCGCGTGCATCAACAAAAATCAGGTACCATGCGTCTTCGTCGATTGCCTGATAATTAACTCCCCATCCAAACTTACCTGTTTTATTTTAACGTTGTTGTTGTTATCAATAATATTCAGCAACATGTCTACAGCAAGATCGCCCATTTCTTTTATTGGTTGTTTTATACAGGTTAGTGGCGCATAAAAAAGATCAAATGCATCTGTTTCATCAAAACAGGCCAGCGCTACATTCTGCGGCACCATGAACTTTTTTTGATTAATATATTTAACTGCGTGCATCGCAATCACGTTTGAGCCAAATAATATTGCATCTGCGGGTGACGTACGTTGCAACAGATTTTCAACGGATTGTTCCGTTTCTTCTTTCAGCACAATATTATTTACTTGTTGCAGGTATTCAGTTTTAAAAACAATTTTATTTTTTGTGAGCGCTGCCATGTAGCCACGCGTTCGTTCCGACAAATGAAAAAGTGAAGACGCATAATTTATCATACCAGGTCTTTGGTATCCACAATCAATAAGATGTTGTGTTGCTTCAAAGGCTGCCTTATAATTATCCAGTACGATGTAATTCGTTTCAATACCCGGGAAATATCTATCGATGAGAACGAAAGGTATTTGCTGTTGTTGCAGCGCTGCAATTTGCGGTTCCGCATGTTCTGGTGGCGAAAGTATCAACCCATCCGCCTGCCGGTTAATTAATGCATCAAGTATTTTTTTATATTTCTCCGGCTTCTCATCTGAACTGCCAAAAATGACGGTATAATTAAATTTATCTGCGGCATCCTCTATTACACGGGCGAGTGCTGCAGAAAACGGGTTAGAAATATCCGCCAATATCAGGCCGATGGTATTTGTCTTGTTTGTTTTTAAACTGCGCGCAATTTGGTTGGTACGGTAATTCATAGCATGGGCTGTGGCTCTAATCTTTTCTGCAACCACCTTGTTGATCCGGCCTTCTTTTTTATTATTGAGTACATAAGAAACCAAAGCCGTTGATACGCCCACAACTTCAGCAATATCTTTTAACGAAATTCTTTTCATAAAAGAAAATTATTGGCTTGGAAAGGTCATTATATTGATTATTAACCATTTACAATATTTTAGCTGCGTCAAAATGCATTTTCAGCTAAAAAATAGTTAAGAACGAAGATAATAAATCATTTGTTTAATCGTTTAAACAAAAATGCTTATTTTTGCATATTGAAAGTAATCTTTTCATAGGCCTGCTGCCTGAAATAGTTGAATGGAAAAAGCGGATGTATGGAGTTGAATATCCTTCGCCCCTCACAGAAAGAGCGTTGCCACTAACAATTGCCAACATTAATAACGCGCCATATTGCCTGTAAAATAGTATCTGATTGTTTGTTATAGAAAATAGCTTTTATAAAAAGCTGTTATTTTAAAACAATAAAAATAATGTGTGTATGATTATCAATAGAAAAATGAACACTGTAAAACGCATTGCGTTTGCAGCTAATAACCATAACCGTAAATCCTTAATTGAATGGTCCTATTATAACCAGGACATTCTAAAGGGTCATGAATTAATAGCCACCGGTGCGGTGGCCGATATACTGGAAGGAACTGTTGGCGTTTGCGTCACTAAACTTACTGACGGCATTTCATCAGCAAATCATCAGCTGGCATCCATGATAGCAGAACAAAAAATAGATATCCTGTTGTTTTTTTGGGATCCGGTACAGTCGTTGCCACTCGAAAATGGCGTACGGTACCTGCATGATACCGCCCTTAAAAACAATATTATTATCGCGGGTAACCTGGCTACTGCAGACTTTGTTTTGTCTTCGGCACTGATGGAGAAAACACATTCAGTGCCTGTTGTGCCAGACATATCTTATGCCAACGCACCAAATGATCATTTTAGTAATCGTGATGATAAGCGAGTGTTTTTGAAAGTAAATACTATTAATTAATTCTAATTATATGAACGTAACTGCGTCAGCCGCCAAGTACCGGATCTACCGGATAGCAGTAAGTGCATTTTTCTTTATCGCTGGCTTAACCTTTGCCACCTGGGCAAGCCGTATACCTGATATTAAAACACAACTGCAATTAAGCAATGCCCGTTTGGGTGCTGTACTATTTGCTTTGCCTGCCGGTTTAATGACCAGCCTGTTATTTGC
>JBDUAY010000526.1:0-3792 GCA_040004415.1 Bacteroidota bacterium
CACACTCAATAATATTTCACCGCAGGAAAAAGCGCAGGGTTTTGTTTTATTGTTTGACGGAAAAGACCTTACCGGTTGGCGCGGTGTAAATAAACAAACACCTCCGGAAAAAGGCTGGGTGGTAGAAGGTGGCATATTGCATGTGGAGGATAGCACAACTACTGCAGGCAGATCGGGCGATTTGCTTACGGTGGGACAGTACAAAGCATTTGAACTGGACTTTGATTTTAAGCTGACGGAAGGCGCAAACTCAGGCGTAAAATATTTTGTAACGGAACCGCCGCAGTCAACAAAAGCAGGTGTTGGTTTGGAATTCCAGGTGCTGGATGATGAAAGGCATCCCGATGCAAAGCTTGGAACTGAAGGTAACAGAACATTGGGCAGTTTATATGATTTGATTCCATCTGATAAAGTGGACAAACGTTTTCAGAAAAAAATAGGTGAATGGAACCAGGGAAGGATTATTGTATATCCCAATAATCTTGTTCAGCATTGGCTCAATGGTTTTAAAGTAGTAGAATATGTACGTGGAAGCAATATTTACAAAGTGCTGGTAGCGCATAGTAAGTTTGCTAAAATAAAAGGTTTTGGTTTGGGCGAAAAAGGGCCCATCTTACTGCAGGAGCACGGCGACAATGTTTATTATAAAAGCATTAAGATTAGGGAGATTCAATAATGAATTCGCGCAAAATTTTAACCAGGAGGGCACAATTGGAATTGACAACATGGTATCCCACGCTGTTTCAGGGGGATTTCATGTTCCATCCGGAACATTTGGTAGGTATGTTAGCCAAATGATTTAGAAAGTGTACCATAGGAAAGCATGGTGTTTTGGGTAATTATAATTTGTTCATTGATTGCTGTAATGAAGGCCTCAGCAAAGACCCAAAAGTTGAAGTGAGTGACACCCGTCCGAACGGTGTTCATCCGGGCGGGCAACGATGATGCTATGAAAACCAATGCTGGCCTCAAAAAAAAAATAAATCTGCCATGAAAAACATTTCTTTGTTGCTGGCTTTAATAGTAGCTTTTTGCCTGGCGGAAAGTCAAACAATACCTGCACCGCTCAACCTGCGGACCGATCTCTTGCTGCACACAAACCAGGTTAGCAGCGGCGGCATACCTGTTAACCGCGATATTGCTTCTTCTGTTCAGCAAAAAAACGCTTACCAGTTTGCGCAGGTTTTTTCTAAATACCCAAACCTGCATTGGGAGGTAGATACCGCTGTAAAACAACTAACAGCTTACCGTGTGCTGGTTGCTTCTACGGCCGCGCTGATAAATAAAAATAGCGGCGATGTTTGGGATTCAAAAAAAATAAACTCAACCCACAGCGGCATTACTTATGCAGGAAAACAACTGGAGGCCGGAAAAGTCTATTATTGGAAAGTACAGGTATGGAATGAAAAATACATCGCTTCTCCTTTTTCTGTTTATACCGCATTTTATGTAAGCGCATCCGGGCAAGGCGATAATATTTCCCATCTTCCGCTTGCCGCTGAATGGCAAAGCCCGGAGAAATCATTTAAAAGAAAAAATGAAAGCCATTTTTTTGATTTTGGAAAAGATGCTTTTGCCCAATTGCATTTGCAGCTTAACAGTGAAAAAAATGATTCCATCTGGATTGAAGCAGCAGAAGCGCTGGACAGTTCCGGGGGTCTGTTAAAGGTAAACGGCAATATTCGGTATACCAGGCGCAGCTTGTTTATAGAAAAAGGAGCGCATGATTATACAATTGAATGGCCCGCAGATGCAAAAAGAAACAGCCGTAACCCAATACCAATGCCCAATTATATTGGCGAGGTATTTCCGTTCAGGTATGTAACGATAACAAATTATAATGGGGTAATAAATAAGGAATCTGTCCGCCGAAAAATAATTTCTTACCCGTTCAATGAGAATGCTTCGGGCTTTACAAGCAATGATACCGTATTAAATAAAGTATGGGATCTGTGCAGGTATTCTGTTAAAGCAACAAGTTTTACCGGCTATTATGTTGATGGTGACAGGGAAAGATTGCCCTATGAAGCGGATGCGTTGATCAATCAACTGTCGCATTATTCAACCGATGCGGAATACAGCATGGCAAGGCGCTCCATGGCTTTTTTATTATTTCATCCCACATGGCCAACAGAATGGAGCCTGCAAAATATTATACTTGCGTGGAATGATTATGTGTACACGGGCGATGATAGTTTTTTGAAAATGTATTATGCTGAGCTGCAAAAAAAAATACTGATGCCACTTGCTGCAGACAATAGGTTGATTAGTACAAGAACCGGTAAACAAACAGGCGATTTCCTGGAATCTATTCACATGGTGAAAGATTTTGACGGCAAGCATGGTCTTAAAGACAATGTGGATTGGCCGCAGAAGGGCGATTATATAGGAAATGAAAAAGAGTATGGAGGTGAAACAGATGGTTTTGTATACACGAATTATAATTCGGTTATTAATGCCTGGTATTATTTTGATTTGATATTGATGCGGCAGATTGCCCATGTGCTGGGTAAACCGGAAGATGCAAAAATGTATAGTGAAAAAGGAAAACAGGTTTATCAATCATTCCGGAAGGAATTCGCAAATCCGCAGACGGGGCTAATAAAAGATGGTGATAGTACAGTGCATACGTCATTGCATGCAAATATGTTTGCGCTGGCATTTGGATTGGTGCCACCGGATGAAGTTGAAAAGGTTTGCACATTTATTAAAAGCCGGGGCATGGCATGCAGCGTGTATGGTGCCCAGTTTTTACTGGACGCTTTGTATGATGCAGGTCAGCAGGACTATGCGCTGGATTTATTAACCAGGACTGCGCAAAGAAGCTGGTACAATATGATAAGGATTGGCTCAACCATAACAATGGAAGCCTGGGACAAATTATACAAACCAAATCTTGATTTAAACCATGCCTGGGGTGCTGCACCTGCCAATCTGATTGTAAGAAAATTGATGGGTGTGTTTCCGCTTACACCCGGCTGGGAGACATTTCAGATAAAACCGCAATTGGGAAAACTCGCATCGGTGTATTTAAAAACAAGTACCATAAAAGGAACAATAACGGTATCCTGCAAAAAAAATACCACCGCTGATATTACTGAAGTAACCATACCGGGTGCATCAAACGCAACTATTGTGCTGTCATACAATCCGCAAAAACCGCATTTAATCATTGATGGAAAAAGATCCGAACGTAAGCAAGTGGATGGCTACTTTACAATCAATAACATGCAGGCGGGTAAGCATGTTATCATCCTGCAACAGAAATAATCAACAAGATAATGTTTAAAAAAATTGCTTTTATTGTAACCTGCTTTTTTTATTGTCATGTTTTCGCGCAGCAGTTGTTTAAACCAGAAGAGTTGGTTAACCCATTAATGGGTACTGATTCAAAATATACTTTCTCTAACGGAAACACCTATCCTGTTATAGCTACGCCATGGGGAATGAATTTCTGGACGCCACAAACCAACACCAATGCAAATGGCTGGCAATACCAGTATAGCGCAGATAAAATCCGTGGTTTCAAACAAACGCACCAGCCTTCTCCCTGGATTGGCGATTATGGCCAGTTTTCTATTATGCCGATGACAGGTAAATTAATATTTGATGAAGAGAAGCGGGGCAGTTGGTTTTCGCACAAAGCAGAAACAGCCAATCCTTATTATTACAACGTGTACCTGGCAAATTATAATGTACTGACAGAAATTGCGCCGACAGAAAGATGTGCCAGTTTTCAGATTACTTTCCCGGATGCAGACAGCGCATATATTTTAATAGATGCGTACGACA
>JBDUAY010000527.1:0-3791 GCA_040004415.1 Bacteroidota bacterium
TTCTTTTGCAAAACAATCCGCGCATACTTTCAATAGATGCATTCAGGGGCATTACTATTTTCGTGATGGTATTTGTAAATGATCTTGCCGGAACCCCTGGCCTTCCTGCATGGATGGGGCATATGCCCGCTAATGCAGACGCTATGAGTTTTGTGGACGTGGTATTCCCTGCGTTCCTGTTTATTGCGGGCATGTCAATTCCGTTTGCATTACAGAACCGTCTGCAGAAAGGAGATAGTTTTTTACAACTGCAATGGCATATCGCCTGGCGCGCGCTGGGTTTGCTTACGCTTGGTTTCTTTATGGTAAACGGAGAGGACGGATACAATGAAACAGCCAGCGGCCTGCCGCTTCATTTATGGTTATTGCTTTTTTATGCTGCTGCTATACTTACCTGGAACGTATATACTTTTAAAAATAAGACCTGGCAGTATGTATTTCGTTTTACGGGAATAGCAGGCCTGATGATACTTGCTTTTATCTATCGCAGTGGTGACGGAAGTTCATACATGCGTCCGCATTGGTGGGGAATACTTGGTTTAATTGGATGGGCCTATTTATATTCCTGCATATTTTACCAGGTATGTAAAGGCAACATTATTTTATTGCTTACTATGGTTATTTTATGCACAGCATTTTATATTATTTCAAAGCAATCTTTTGTTCAAGACAACGACAACTTACACTGGATGGGTTCGCAGGCTGGTAATGCGGCACATACATCGGTTATGCTTTGCGGTGCAGTGCTATCGCAAATTTTCTTTACTAAAAAAACAACTGCGGCCATTGGCACACGTTTTATATGGGCAGGTCTTTTCATGGCCGCCTTATTTAGTGCCGGCTATATCATTCGCCCGTATTATAAAATCTCAAAAATTTATGCAACGCCAACCTGGTGCTTGTACAGCGCGGGCTTTTGTGTGATTATTTTTAGTCTTCTTTACTGGCTGACTGATTTAAAGGGTAAAAAAAAATGGACAGGTTTTTTTAAACCTGCTGCCACCAATCCATTACTCACTTATATTATCCCCGGCATCTTGTTCTCCTTCTTCTCCATCTGCAGAATAACCATTTTTCCTGCACAATTCCGCTACGGTATATATGGCATTTTATGGTCATTGTTCTTTTCCGTAGTTGTAATGTACATAGCGAAAGGGTTCAATAAATTACAAATACGGATGCAGTTATAAATGTAAAGGACCAGACAGTATTTTCACGGTCACTCACCGAATATCTACTATTGCTCGTCGAAAAAGCACCCTTGCAGCGTCCCCTGCTATTGACACCCACCATTAGCCAGCGTACATTTGTACCAGTAGCGAAATATAAATGGAACTACTTATTTCAAAATAAATTTTCTCTTGTGCGTATCCTTTGTAAAAAGCCGTTCGTTATTAGTAATGGTTCAACGTAAAAGTAAGTATCCACCTTTATGTTGGACAAAAAATCAAAAAAAGATGGAATCCGTGGCGCCCTTTCTAAGAAAACTTTTTACAATTGTATTCGTTATCATTGTTATTGATGCCCGTGCGCAGCAACAATCCCTCAAATCAATTCTTATTAACCATGGGTCGCCTTCATGTGGCAGCACCAGCGGAGAACAACAGCTTTTTACCGGCATATTAAGCGGCGCGCCTTCGATATTACAAAGCTGCACCAATGGCCTGCCGTTTTACAGTGTTTTTACTGCCTATAATCCGAAAGACAAAAAAATCTACTTTGCTGATATCAGTTCAGGCAACAATACAAAAATGTATGCGCTGGATTATAATTTTTCAGGAGTCCTAAATTGCATGCCTGCTCTCATTCCGGATTATACTTATAATTACGGCATTAGTCAGCTGTGTTTTGACCAGGACGGAAACAATCTTGTTATTTATAATTACAATGCGGGTGCGGCACAGGCACATGTAAAAAGAATTGATGTCGCCACTGGTGCAGATATTGCCGGCACTGATAAAACACTTAATTTTCCTGCTGACAATGCGCCAAATTCACTTGCATGGGGTGACATGGTATTTATGCCCAACGGAAGAGTATTTATGACCTTTGGAAATACGCCCTCCAAGTTATATGAACTGATAAATTTTGACGGACCTGGTGATGCTACAGCTGTATTCCTTACAGACATACCACATCCGTGTTTTAGCATAGGCTATGTAGATGGAAGTTTACTGGTGGCAGGTTCTGACGGATCTGGCTGTTACTACTACATTTGGGACATATACAATCAAACACTCAGTAACAGCAGTCCGTTCCCGATGGGGAAATCTACTGCGGATATTACGCACATGAATGTTGGTGTTGGTGCAGCGGAAGAATTAATTGGTGGTACCGTTGTTAATAGTAACACTGCGGACCTTATCTATCATGTGTATCTTAAGAATAAAGGAAACATAGACATTTCAAATGTGCTGTTGAAAAATAAACTGACGGATGCTTTTGGCGCGGGCAATATTTCCAATGTACAATTAAGTTTTGTAAGTAACCCTGCAGGATTAGTTTTAAATCCGCTCTATGACGGTGAAAACATCACGGATATGCTGCTGCCCGGTCAAACAATTTCCAATTACCCGGTATCAGCTGATTCTGCTGTGATACGCATAACATTGAGGGCAACTAACCTGGTTCCAAATACAACTTATTACAGTTCTGCCACAATCGGTGGCCAGGCAGGTGATGGTCTCAATATGTTGAGTGTGATCGATTCATCCAACAACGGCAATGCAAATATGATTGACCCTAATTTTAATGGAGAATCAGATGACATTAATGAGGGTATTCCTACTCCGTTTATGTACAATATTCTGTTACCGCTTTCAAACATTGGTTTTGCGGCAAATCTTCATGAAGAATCTGTTCAGCTCAGCTGGAAGACCAGTAACGTGGCAACCTTGAAAAATTTTGACATTGAACGCAGTACAGATGGCATTCACTATGCAAAGATTAGTTCTGTTATTGCAAAAAATGAAGCAATATCGTCTTATCTAGCTACCGACGACATCAAAACAATAGAAGCTGAAAAAATATTCTACCGGTTGAAGATAAATGACAATGCCGGCAAATACTCTTACAGCAGTGTTATTATCGTTACATTGAAAAATTCAAAAATGGTTGTCAGCACTTATCCAAATCCGTTTACCAGCCAGGTAAATGTGCAAACGGAATCTGCCGTAAAAAGTACTGGAACCATTACGCTTTTTGACGGCACCGGGAAACTTGTAAAATATATGAATATTTATTTACAGCCCGGCACCAATTACATAACGGTTGATAATTTGCAAATGCTGGCCAAAGGTATTTACTATCTTGAAGTAGCAAACGGCAGCAAAAAAACACAAACAAAAATCATCAAATAAATACGGGGTAAAAGAATAGCAAAAAGGACTTAATGATAAAAAATCATTGAGCCCTTTTTATTTCTGGAAAGAAATAGCGTTTTTATTTAGAAGGTGTTAGCCATACAGCATAGCCACCACCGGCAGCCAATACTAATTGCAATACCGTTTTATTATCAACTTGCTTTTTAAAAATTGTTGTATGCTTTGGATTAACACCTGCATCCGCACCATCTTCATAAATCTCCGCAGTATATTTTCCATTTTTTAAAAATGTTAGCGGAACAGACAGCTTGCGCGGTTGCCAGTTTGTGATGCTGCCGACATACCAGTCGTTCTCTTTTCTGCGTGCAATACTGATGTACTCACCGGGCACGCCATTTAAAACTTTTATTTCATCCCAGCCAGCGGGGCATTTCTTTATAAATTCAAATTCCGGTTGTCCGTCGTAAG
>JBDUAY010000528.1:0-3779 GCA_040004415.1 Bacteroidota bacterium
TAACATTCGTCGTTTTGTTCCCAGGTATGCGGTAAGAAGGAAACAGAAGGGTTTGCTGCGTCAATTATAATTTCTCTAAACGGCTGATGTTTTGCATGACGCTGAAAACTGGCGCCGATCAATCTTTTAAACCACGCCCAGCTTCTTTCCGTTCCGGTAGCGGAATGCAGTCCTACAAAGCCGCCCCCAGCCTGTATGTAACGCATCAGTGCTATTTTCTGATCATCATTATCAAACACATCATTATTGGTATTATTAAAAACAAGTACCTGGTATTTTGAGAGACCAGCCTCACTAAAATCGGCTGGATTATCTGATATATCTACTTTAAAACCATATTGCTTTCCCAGGCGTACAATGCAGGCAGAAGCAGCTGCAATATTATCGTGGATATATCCTTTTCCGTTTTTAGTGTACACCAGCACGCTGATTTTCTTCCAGTCAACTTTACGGTCTTTGCCAGAACTCAACTTGCTGCTGCTGCAGGCTATCAGTAGAAAAAATAAAGAAATTATTTGCAGTTGTTTATACATATTGGTGATTACTGCCGGAAAGGCAGCGTTGTTTTTGGTGAATCATATTTTGAGGGGGTGAAAACAACTGTCGCAAACTGCGCCCAAAAAATCCGTTTACAAATAACAGAACGAAACAATACAATGTACAGGAGACAAAAGAATGAAAGTTCTTTTTTCATATGCAGCAATGATGTTTAATTATCGTTAGAAAAACAGCATGGCTAATCAACATGCTGATGAATTGTTAAAATTATGCAAATGAGATTTCCCATCCAAAACTCATTGATATTTTAGACAAAATAACAGGCGCTTCCTGCTGCTGAACATTACATAAATTCATTATATTAAAAAAGCCTGTTTTCAATATTTAATTTGACCCGGTGTACAGCAAACCTATTTGTTACATGAAGTATTATGCGGTAAGAAGCCATCACCCACGCGCAATTAGTGGCTGGCTGATTGATTACGTTTTAATTAAACCGGGTATTATTTCGCGAATGAAGAGACTACATACTATTTGCGCTTAATAAACCAATACGTATTTATAAAACGCGGGTACCTCTCTCAATGTGCCAACAACATCATTCCAATTGTGGCTTTCAGAAGCAGCACTGTAAACATTTTTAAAACCAAGTTTACGCAGAATATATTTTGAGCGCGTGATATGGTAGAACTGTGATACCACTACTGCAGATGTATAATGGTATGTCTTATTCCATGCAATAAAATCTTTTGCTGTTAAATACGTATTCCGCCCGCAATTGTCTTCTATAACATCTGAAGACGGAACCCCGTGCCGCAATAAATATTTTTGCATCGCATCGCCTTCAGGGTGATCTCCATCTTTATCCTTACTGATGCCACCGCTCACAAATATCTTTTTTACCTTACCTGCTTTATATAAGATCAGAGCCTCATCCACACGGCCTTGCAACCAGGGCGACAAACTATCGTTTTTAAGTACCCGGTTCCCCAAAACAATAGCCACGTCAGCATTGCCTTTGAAGCTACGGAAGCCATCAATTGTTATATAAACAATGTGAATCATTATCCAAATTAGCAGGAAGAATGTGATTCGTTTCAACCATCTATGACGAACGAATCGCTTAATTTTCTGCAGCATCGTGCCATTTGGGTTTTTGCTTTAATACTTTTTTGTACACCGGGCAGCTTGCAGCATGGGCACCCGGCAGATATCCGGTACTCATTAAAAACTCATTTACAATTTCACCGCCTGTAAAGCGAAACGTCTCTTTAAATAATTTCACCCACTCTACTTTTGTTTTGGGATGATGTTGATCCAGCCATTTTTTAAAAGAGCCAAATTCTTGCTGGATAAGTTTAATTGCTTTTGCGTTGTGAACAGCGGCATGTACTTTCAACCGGTTCCTGATAATACCAGCATCCAGCAGTAAGGATGCTATCTTTTTATCTGAATAACGGGCAACTTTATCAATGTTGAAGTTGTCGTACGCTTTAAAGAAATTGTCCTTTTTATTGAGGATAGTTGTCCAGCTTAAACCGGCCTGGTTTATTTCGAGTACGAGCCGTGCAAATAATAAATCATCATCGTCAATAGGAAAGCCATATTCTGTATTGTGATATATTACGTGAACATTGTCTTTGTCCATTGTCAGTACCACATCGCAATAAGTCCTTGGTTGGTTCATGCGGTAAAAATAAAAAAGTAGTGCATGAATTCATTCATTTATTTTATACCGCCTGCAAATAAACAGGCTTTAAGAAGAGACTTGAAGCTGGGGGTAATAATGCTTTTTACTGTGGGAGTATCTCCTGATTTTAATAATGGGGAAGGAGTAGCGATTAATATCAGAAACCCAGCTGCTAACAGCTGGCTATGTTTCTGATAATAAAACAGGTATTCGGTTTGATCTTTCCAGAACCCGTATTTGCGTTTCAAATCCAACTTGAAAATTTCACATTTGGACGGCCCCTTTCAGGAATCATATAAGGTTTAAGCATGAAACTTCTCCGTGAAAAATTTATTTGGTTTCTGGCGGGATGCCGTCATGCAGCAGATCGGATAGGTACAAAATAATAAGCGTTTAATTTTACCGGTAGCATGATTTTTATGCTGCTGAAACGTATTAATTTAGCGCATATTTTACTACTAAAAACTATCGTATGAAAAAAATTATTAGCTTATCTCTTGCCGTGGCCGTATTTGTTGCTGTGCATGCGCAAATACCCGACGCACTCAACAAAGCCAAAAATGATGCAACGGCTTCTGCCGGATCAAAGGCGGGTAAATTGCTTACCCAATTTGGCAGTGCTATTAAAACTACGTCGCTGTTAAGTTCATTTGCCGGGCAAAAAAGTGGCTGGATGGCAAAGGCCGGCAAAGTAACGGATGCAGTGGGCATGGCATCGAATGTTGCATCTCTTGCGGGCGGCATAAAACCGTCTATGTTTAAAACTGGTTTTAATGTAAACAGCCTGATACAAGCTGCAGGCACTGCCAGCACGCTTGCCAGTGCAGGTGGGTTGCTTAAAAACCTGGAGGGCGGCCTGAAACCAGAAGCACTATCAAGCAGTTTTGCCGCACAAAAACCAGGCTGGGAAACCGCGTTGGGTTTGCTGAAATAAGATGAATATGATAAGCCCTGAAATAGGCTAACGTTTTTAAAGATCCTCCCGGTTGCTTAAGGTAGCCGGGATTTTTGTTTGATAGAGCGCTTCCGGAGTTCTCATTTGAAGTTCCGGTTGAGGTCTTTTTTGATTGTATTAAATATGCTTTCCTGTACCGGTTGTTTTACTTGTTCTTTATTTTATGACATTTTATCCATTCCAAATTCTTCTTTGACAGTCCTGTTCATTCTTTCGGTAATGGCATTTTGATAAGCATAAACAAGCATCCAGTCACCAGTCTTTCCAGTAAATCCCTTATGATTTGAATTGTGTTTTTTAATTCTTTCTGTCAACTCATCCCCGGTATAACCGATGTAGTATTTATTCTTTAACCGGCTGAATAGAATATACATTTTGTACATCATGGATAAGGTTTAAAATACAAAACCCCACATTACTGTGGGGCCTTTGTGGGAGTTGACGGGGTCGAACCGCCGACCCTCCCGACTTATAGGTCGGGATGCTCTAAACCAATGAGCTTCTCAATTAATTTGCGGCTTTTCCAGTTTTTGATTGTTGACTCTCTTTTCATAGCAGCAGATTTGCTATTAAATGTTTCTGCATAAACAAGCATCCAGTCACCAGTCTTTCCAGTAAATCCCTTATGATTTGAAT
>JBDUAY010000137.1:0-12751 GCA_040004415.1 Bacteroidota bacterium
GAATTTATCACCGGCACACAAATTACCGTTTCCTGTTTTCCGCTGGTGAATTTCAGCCACTTGATCGCGCCCTGTATCAGTGAAAGGGCAAAGGGATTATTTTGCCAATTGTTGCGGAATGCGATCCTCATCACCTCCATTCAAAAAAAACCCGTCACAATGTGTGACGGGCCAATATAATAGTAACCAGAAATTAAATTAATACCTGTAATGTTCTGGTTTAAAAGGGCCAGCTTTTGGTATACCTAAATATTCAGATTGTTCTGTGGTCAGTTCATCCAGTACAACACCAATCTTAGCAAGGTGCAGACGGGCAACTTTCTCGTCAAGGTGTTTAGGCAAAACATACACTTTATTCTCGTAGTTCTTGTTGTTGGTCCACAATTCTATCTGGGCAAGGGTTTGGTTTGTAAATGAATTACTCATTACAAAACTTGGGTGACCGGTAGCGCAACCAAGATTCACCAAGCGGCCTTCAGCAAGAATGATAACTTCTTTGCCATCTATATTATAAATATCAACCTGCGGCTTGATGGTATCTTTTGTGCTGCCATAAGCTTTATTCAGCCAGGCCATATCAATCTCAATATCAAAGTGACCAATGTTACAAACAATTGCCTTGTCTTTCATTACACGAAAATGTTTTTCGGTAATCAAATCGCGGCAACCGCTCGCAGTTACAATGATGTCGGCTTCTTTAACTGCATCAATCATTTTCTTTACTTCAAAGCCATCCATAGCAGCCTGCAATGCGCAGATAGGATCAATTTCAGTAACAATAACCCGGGCGCCCGCGCCTTTTAATGAAGCAGCGGAACCTTTACCTACGTCACCATAACTTCCAACAACAGCCACTTTACCGGCCATCATTACGTCGGTAGCACGACGGATTGCATCTACCAATGATTCTTTACAACCGTATTTGTTATCAAATTTAGATTTGGTAACAGAGTCGTTTACATTGATGGCAGGAACTGGCAACGTGCCTTTTTCCATTCTTTCATATAAACGGTGTACGCCTGTGGTAGTTTCTTCGCTTAAGCCTTTAATATGCTGAATAAACTCAGGATATTTATCAAATACCATGTTGGTTAAATCACCACCATCATCCAAAATCATATTTAACGGACGGTCAGTACTGCCAAAGAACAATGTTTGTTCAATACACCAATCCGCTTCTTCCTGGCTCTGTCCTTTCCATGCAAAAACACCAATACCGGTAGCAGCAATAGCGGCAGCGGCCTGGTCCTGCGTAGAAAATATATTGCAGGAACTCCAGCGTACTTCGGCACCCAAAGCCACCAATGTTTCAATTAAAACAGCGGTTTGAATGGTCATGTGTAAACAACCCGCAATACGCGCGCCTTTTAATGGCTGAGCCGCGCCATACTCTTCTCTTAACGCCATCAGACCGGGCATTTCAGCTTCAGCAAGACGGATTTCTTTACGACCCCATGCTGCAAGGCTCATATCTTTTACCTTGTAGGGAATTTGTAAGTCGGTAGACTGCAATTTTGTTGACATAATTTTTATTTTTTAGCGTAAGTATTGATAAGATTAATAACCGGCCCACAAAGGTAGTTTTGAAGAACAAAATATGACAGAATATTAGTAAGTTTAGAACAAAATTGTATTTTAACCTGTTTATAAAGAACAAATGAATACTATCTGATGGAAAAAGTAGCTGAAAAAGAAAAATACCCTGATGCGACGCCGCAACTGGATGAAAAGGACCGTCTTATTCTAAAACTGTTGCAGGAAAACGCAAAGATAACAGTGCGCGAAATTGCGGCAAAAATTCACCTGAGCACCACGCCTGTACATGAACGCATCAAGCGAATGGAAGACAGCGGCGTAATACTTCAATATGCTGCACTGGTGAACCATTCTAAAGTTAAAAAAGGGCTGATGGTAATTTGTTATGTATCGTTGAAAGAACATAATAAAAAATCAGGCACAAAATTTATTAAAACGATTAATGAACTGAGTGAAGTGATAGAATGTTACAATATTTCGGGCGAGTTTGATTTTATGCTGAAAGTAGTGGTGGAGAGCATGGATGCTTATTATGATTTTCATGTTAATAAGCTGGGACAACTGGAAAATATTGGGCACATGCAAAGTACTTTTGTAATGGGAATTGTTAAGCAAACACATTTGGTTGTGTAAGTTTCGCCGAGGCTGTCCTGCCACGATTAAAACCTCATGGTCTCAGCCTGTGTATGAATAACCGTGGCACGTTAAATCTTCAGCAGCACGTTAAATTTGTTCACTTTAATAATAGCTAATAGTTTATTTTATCTTTACATAAAATCTTTACATAAAATCTTCACATTATGTACGCATACGATACTGTATCTGAAGCCGTAAACGGATTAAAACAACGTGGTTACACAATTGATTTTAATATTGAAATGGATTCGGTGACTTGTAAAAAAACGCCGGTTTCATTATCACCCAATGAATTTGAGATTACAGAAGTCTATCGCTTTGAAGGCAATACCGATCCGGGGGATGAAGCAGTTGTTTATGCTATAGAAAGCAAAGATGGCCATAAAGGAATTTTAGTGAATGCCTACGGGCCAGATGCTGATCCTGTGGGCGCTGCGCTGGTGAAGAAGCTGAAAGAAAGGCTTTGACTGGAAACATCCGTAGTCTTCGGTGTGCCTGCTATTTCGGTGTTCAAAGACTACGGATGTTTTTGATCTTCCTGCAATGTGAAACAACCGTAGTCTTCGGTGTGCCTGCTATTTCGGTGTTCAAAGACTACGGATGTTTTTGATCTTCCTGCAATGTGAAACAACCGTAGTCTTCGGTGTGCCTGCTATTTTGGTGTTCAAAGACTACGGATGTTTTGAGCCAGGCCCAGGTATTCTTTCGTGTTACTGTTTCTTTGTCTTTTTTAAGTCTGATGCCGGAAGTTTTTCTCCTGATGGCGCAAGTTGTTTAAAGTCTTCTTTCGCGACCTGGTCTTGTTTTCCTAAATAATTCCAGTCGATAGTCTTCATGTATTTGCTGAATGTTTTATTAAGGTCAGCCGTTTTCACCAGGTCAATTTTATTATTTATTTCATCAAACATGCGCCAGCTGCCGGATGCTTCGCAGAAACCGAGTTGTCCCGCCTGGGAGGAAGTTGCTTCGTTGGTCATATAATAATTGGTGAGGTATTCTTTCTTTTTATCAAGCACTTCCTTATCCGTAAAACCGTTCTTTTTAATATCATTTATAATATCAGTCATTACCTGCAACGACTGTTTAGGATCGATAGTAGAAATATACAGGTTGGCTGTTGGTTGTTGTATCGTACTGTTATTGTAGAAGGCAGCAGGTGCATAAGACAGGCTTCTTTTAGTGCGCAACTCCACAAAATACCGATCATATAAAATGCTCATGGCAAACTCGAAGAGAGGGCCATCAGCCGTAAAATATTTCGGTGCGTTTAATACGCCCAGTATATAATTGGTAGCAATGCTTTTGTCTTTTATAGTTGAACCGGGCGCCGTAACCGTTTTGAATGTTGGTTTCTTTGCTTCCGGGCCTGCGGGTAATTTTGCGAGGCTATTTTTTATATTATTCAACAGATCGGCTTCGTCAATATTCCCTACTACCACCAGGAAACATTTTTTCTTTCCCAACAATGTTGCGTAGTATTTTTTTACATCTGCAGCAGTGATGGTTTCTAAAGTAGCAGGGGTGCCATTGGGCGCTTTTGCATAATCAGAACCGCTAAACAACCCTTCTGTAGCCATCTTGCGTAAAGCAAAATCAGGATTTGATTCCTGTTGTTTGGCAGAAGCGATCATCTGATCTTTAGTTACCTGAAATTCATTTTCATTCATTGCGGGGTTAAGCATGGCATCCGTAAACATGGCCCAGCTTTTATCCCAGTTATCCTTCAGGCAAGTCATCGTTAGCCGGCTGTAGTCTTTGGAAGCGCTGGCGTTAAAACTTGTTCCAAGATTATCGGCTTCTGCAGCAAATGCGTCTTTGTCTGTTGTTTTAGTTCCACCACTCATAGCAAGGCTTAGCGCCAATGCCTCAATGCCCTGCTGCGCTTCTATTACGTTGGCAGTGCCACCTTTTATAAACAGGCTGGCCGTAACCACTTCTTTGGGCGTTTTCTTGAAAATAATTTTGAGGCCTTCATAATTAATTTCTTTGGTACCGCTTTGTGCAAATGAGCCTGCAGCAACCGCCACACAGAAAACAGTTAGTATAAGCTGATGAATATTTTTCATAATAAGCGTGTTTTATATAATATTAATTGAAGAGGGCATCCAGATCTGTCACGTTCCAGTTTTTTTGCTGGCCTGCATTGAGTGCCAGCCCTTTTACACAGGGTTTACCCTTAATGTATTTTCTGACATAATTTTCAAGATCTGCCCTGTTAATTTTATTAATCTCATCGATATAATTGAAATAATAATCAAGCGACGCAATACTCCACCATTGTGTAAGTGTATGTGCATAGTTGGATGTTACTTCGCTACCATACTTTTCTCCATTGGCTAATTTTATTTTAGCCGTAGCAATTTGTTCGTCGGTAAAATAATCCGGCGCGTCAAACTGGTTAAGCTGTTGCTGCAGTACCTTAAAAGATGCATTGAATTTAGCCGGGTTGGGAACCATAAATAATGTGATGGGACCAATATGCTGCTGTGTTGCGTAATTGATGCCTGTGTTTAGCGCATAACCACTATCTATCAGCGCTTTTTGAAATTTAGAGTTTTTTTGTGTGAGTATGTAAGAAAATACATCTGCTACAATTGTATTCTTTATATCATTTCTTGTATCGGGTCCCATCCAGCCCATTTGTAAAACAGGCACCTGCGCATTGGGGCTGATGACAACAAAGCTCAACGAGTCTGCCGGGTTCAGCGGCGCAAATTCGGGAATGGGCCATTTTTGAAAAGGATCAAAATCGCATGGCTTCCAATCGCCAAATATGGCGGTTACCTGTTTTAAAACATCATCATTTTTAATTGCACCGGCAACAACCAAAATAGAATTATTGGGGTAATAATATTTATCCTTGATGATATTCATTTTTTCAGGGGTGCAGGTGAGAATTACATTGTGATCACCTATAACATTCTTCCTTGAAAAAAGATTGCCCCACATTTTATGATTGAATTTATCTCCCAGGGTAAAATAAGGACTACTCTCAGCGCGCTGAAATTCTCCATCCACCACAGGGTTTTCTTTTTTCATTTCTTCTTTAAGAAACAAGGGGTAGCGGATGGCACTGTTAAGAAATTTCAATCCTTCGTTCACTTCTTTATTGCCCAGCGTAAAAAAATAATTAACCCGTTCTGTATTCGTGGTCCCGTTAAATTGAATTCCCAATTCATGAATGCGGTCTAAATATTTTTCCTGTGATGGAATGTCTTTGTTGGCTTTAAAAAACATATGTTCATACAGGTGAGAAAGGCCATTGTATTCAGGTGATTCAGTAAACGAACCATTTCTAACGGCTATCTCCACTGTTACCAACGGCACAGAATTATCTTCCAGCACCAACACCTGCAGACCGTTTGGCAGCTTTGAAAAATGAATATTGGCCGGCCAGTTGCCTTGCGCATGCAAGGCCCCTGCAATAATAAGCGATAAGGAAAATAGGAGGAGGCATCTTTTCATAAATTGTACATTTTTAGTAAACCGGTGAAATAAATGATATTAAGGTCCTGAATGATTTCTATTGAAGATATTTATAAAATTTTAACCGATCCAGAATAAGTTTTTGGGCGGTTGAATTTGAGGCCAGGAGGGGCCCGGAAAAGAGTGATAATCACGCTAACTGAAAGAGAAAAGAAACTCCGATACAGGAATACCCGTTTACATTGACTGTACAAGAAATTAGAGATAAAAGGATTTAGAATCGTGCAAATTGGTTAAAATGGTGACTCCGGATTAAGTAAATCAGGCCCGTCTGAACGCCACCCTGAAAGAATTTATCATGGAGGGGTTCATCCGGGCGGACATCAGCAAATCAGATACCTGTTACATTTCTTTCACTATGTATGCTACAATCTTATCGATTGGCAGGCTAACGGTTTCAGCAGAAAAACGGTTCCAATCAATGAAGCGAAACGTCTCTGTTTCATTTTTTTCTGCATATATTTTTTTCTCGCGTTCGTCAAAATCAAAAGGTATGGTGCGCAATGGTGCAGTAATTGGTTCCAGCGCCTTGGCAAAGTAGTAAATGGCAATTATCTGGTCGGCAGGGTTAAACGCGCTCATTTGGAAATAGTCCGTCGTATAAATGTGCGCGCCGACTTCTACGCGCAGGTTCATTTCTTCCATAAATTCCCGTTTCAGGCAATCCCGGGTACCTTCTCCCAATTCTAATCCGCCACCCGGGAATTTTGTATAGTAACTGCCGCGAATATGCTCGTCGCTGACAAGTACTTGTTTTTTTTCATTTAATAAAATGCCGTAAACTCTTATTGTAAACATATTAGAACCATTTTTTCTTCATGAAATACCAGCTGATCACAATTGATATCGCCACTGATAAAATTAAAGGGATATAAAAAGCGTGGGGCGATGAAGAATAGGGTATGGGTACATTCATACCATAAATGCCTGTTACCAATGCGGGTAATGAAAGTATAATGGTGATGGAGGTAAGCCGCTTCAGTACATTGTTCATGTTATTGTTGATGATACTTGCAAAAGCATCCAGTGTACTGCTCAAAATATTGGTATAAATATTTGCCATTTCAAGCCCCTGCGAAATATCTACAATCATATCCTCCAAAAATTCTTTTTCTTCTTCATTCAATCCTAAAAAATTAGTGCGCGCTATTTTCAGCAGCAAAATTTCATTGCTGCGCAGTGCCGTTACAAAATACACCAGGCTTTTTTGTATCTTCATTAGTTCCAGCAATTCTTCATTGCGGTTGCTGGCATATAATTTTTGTTCCATGACGTTGCGGCGCTGGTTAATTTCTTTCAGCGACTCCATATATGTCTGGGTGATTTTTTCAAATATTTTCAGCACCATCATTTTGCGGTTGTCCGGATGACGATTCTGAAAAGTATTCAGGAATTTTTTTATCGCGCCATTTTCAAATGAGTTTACGGTGACTATCTGGTTATGGGTAAGGATTATACAAATAGGAATGGTGATATAATACGCATCGCTTTCATTAAAAGAATTGTTTTCTGTAGGGGTTTTGATAACAATCAGCTTAACATTATCATCTTCTTCAAAGCGGCTTCGTTCATCAATATCCAGCGAATCTGCTAAAAAATCAAACGGAATTTCTAATTCAGTTGATAACGAGGAGAATTCTTCTTGTTTCAGGGGTGGCAATACATTTACCCAGGCACCTGCCTCGGGCTTGTCAATGGAGACTGTTTTATAATCAACGTTTTTAAAATACTGTATCACGGTGGAGACTGTCTGATGCTGATTTAGGGATTCCTGATTTCTCTTAACGCAACATACACTATTAATTCAGACGGCGCACTATATTAATAATGAATTTTTCAAAATGCAGCATTGTGGAAATCAGTTAGGATATACCCGTTTTTACTAGTGGCTCAAAACTAATAGCTAACGGCTCGCAGCGCGCGGCTTCTTTACACTTCTACATCGCCTTCGTATACTTTTTCTGCAGGACCGCAAAGAAAAATATTGATGTAGCTTTCGTTCACCAGGCGATCATACTCAACGGTTAGTTTACCGCCTTTTGTTAGCACCGTAACATCGTTGTAGCCGGTGTCATTGTGATAGCATACCAGCGCAGCCGCGGTAACGCCTGTACCGCAACTATACGTTTCGTTTTCTACCCCTCTTTCGTACGTGCGTACTATAATTTCATGACCATTTTTTTGCTGCACAAAATTTACGTTGATGCCTTTTTCTGCAAATTCTTCGCTGTACCGGATCTCATGTCCCTTTTTATAAACATCATAATTCATTACATCGCTGACGTATTTTACATAATGCGGAGAGCCTGTGTCCAGTAAAAAATCAGTGCCAAATTCTTCAATACTGCTAACATCTTTCATTTTCAGGCTGACCACACCATCCGGATCAATCTCTGCATCGTGCGCGCCATCCGAAGCAATAAAATGATACATATTTTTGTGAATGCCCATGTGCTCGGCAAATTTTACCAGGCAGCGTCCACCATTTCCGCACATGCTGCTTTCGCCACCATCGGCATTAAAATATTTCATTTCAAAATCATAGCCCGGCTTATTATTGAGCAACATCAATCCGTCTGCGCCAATACCAAACCGCCGATCGCAAATATGTTTTACCTGCTCTCTGGTTAAGGATGAATACTGACCGTCGCGGTTGTCGAGAATAACAAAGTCGTTTCCGGTGCCCTGGTATTTATAAAAATGTATTTTCTTTGTCATGTTTTCTTAATCACTCAAAGTGAGTTTTATATTTTATTTAACCAGGTAATGCGGCTGAATACAATTCACGTAAAAATAGCTACAAACCACTAATTATCTTTAGGGTTCTAACAATAAGACCTTCCATTAGTTTATTGGCATCAGTTGAAAACTGTTTTTCCACGCGGTTAGCAACGATCGCGCTCAAACTTAAACATTGATGCCCCAACAATTTACCCAGGCCATATATTCCAGCGGTTTCCATTTCAAAATTGCTGATGCGGTGTTGGCCAAAACTAAACGTGGTCAGGCTGTCGACCAAACCCGGATTGCTTAAACCTAATCTTAGTACCCGGCCTTGCGGACCATAAAAGCCCGGGCAGGTAACCGTTATACCATGATGAAAGCCATCTACAAAATGTTTCAATAAAGAACTTCCGGCGCCACTGATATATGGTTGTGAAAAATTGTTGTGCAGTTGCGTTTGGGTGATAAAAGAATGCAGCAATTGTTTGTCTTCATCATTGTGTTCAATACGGTAGAAATTGAGCAGGTTGTCGATACCCAGGCCATGGGTTGAAGCTACGCAACTGTCTACCGGAATGTCTTTTTGCAAAGAGCCGGATGTACCGATGCGTATAATATTAAGCGTGGTTAATTCTTTTTTGATGGTTCTTGTTTGCAGGTCTATGTTCACCAGGGCATCGAGCTCGTTTAATACAATATCTATATTATCTGTACCGATGCCGGTAGAGACAACGGATATTCTTTTTGTACCCAGGTAGCCGGTGTGGGTAATGAATTCGCGGTGATGGTTTTTATATTCAACAGTATCAAAATGTTTGCTAACCGCGGCCACGCGATCGGGATCGCCCACGGTTATAATAGTGTTTGCCAGTTCTTCAGGACGGGTATCCAGGTGGTAGACAGCACCGCGATCATTGATAATGAGTTCAGATTCAGCAATTCGTTGCATAAAAATTTTTCATTTGAGCGGGCTAAGTTCCAGTTTTTTTGACCATTCTTCACTAAAAACTTCTATTTTTGCCCTTCCTAAAAAAAGGTCCTGTGGCCGAGTGGCTAGGCAAAGCTCTGCAAAAGCTTCTACAGCGGTTCGAATCCGCTCGGGACCTCAAAGCGAAGGATCACATCATAGTGATCCTTTTTTATTTTTACTCCACTTTATTTTTAACTAGTTGATTTTAAAACTTTTATAACCAGGGTGCGGGAAATTTGGTTGTACCTTCATACCAGCTTACAATTCTTAATCGGGTATTTAATCGAGTAAAAATCGAGTGAAATGACTCATAAAATGAACTGTAATGCAATTTCCTCTCAAGACAATCTGTGACAAAAGGGGTATCCGTAAAGACGGCCGCTGTAATATCTACATCCAATATTGCTATTCCGCAAAAAAACGAACCCTTCTGAATTCGGGCATAGCCATCCCCCCAGAATTTTGGGATCCTAAAAATCTTGAAGTTTACGATCATATCCCGGTAGTATTTGGACATGCTTCAGAAATCAACGAAGCTCTTTTTAGCATGATGAGAAAAGTGGAAGATCTTTTGATCTTCGCAAAGAAAGAACAGGTGGAAAATCCGATTAAATTTTTAAAAGGAAAATTCACACCTGACTTCAATCCCGCGACTTTATCTGAAATCAAATTGGCAATCGATGCCAACAATCCCAAATTAAATAAGGATTTCTTCTTCCAGGTAGACAACTACATCAAAGCTAAACTTAACAGGGTGTCAAAAGATATGGCACGTATATACCGCAATATGAAGGACCACCTTAAGGCTTTCGAATTATTCCGCAAAAAGCCAATCACTTTTGATGATCTTGACTTCACTTTCTATGAAGATCTTGTTGATTTTTTATCTTACGATTATATTCTAGCGAGGAGGAAAAACCATACAACCGGGTTGAAATATAACTCGGTTGGAAAAACGATCAAACATTTACGTGCATTCCTCAATGACCGAGCAAAAAGGAAAATCATAGCGGCTATAGATATGGATGGCTGGAAAGTACTGAAGTAGAAACAGACGCAGTGTATTGCAATGAACAAGAAATTAAGTCGTTACTAAACCTTGATTTAAGTGCCAACCCTCATTTGATCAATTACCGCGATGAATTTGTTCTTGGCTGCATGACCGGTTTAAGGTTTTCGGATTTTTCTTTGCTTAATGCACATGATTTGCGGGGAGATTTACTTTACAAGAAACAGAAGAAATCCAATCATTGGGTTGTGATTCCATTACGTTCTTTGGCATTAAAGATATTACAGGAACGGTTTAATAAGAACATGCCGCCCTCACAAAACTCAAAATTCAACAAGCACATTAAAATAATCGCACAGCTTGCTTCCATCAATGGTTTAATTACGTTTTCTTACAGAAAAGGCAACCAGCAAATTGAAGAAACTAAGCCAAAGTATCAATGGATATGTTCGCACACATGCCGACGTTCATTTTGTACAAATGAATTCCTGGCTGGCACACCCACTGAATTAATAATGAAAATAAGCGGTCATAAAAGTATTTCTGATTTTTACAGATACATTAGAATTTCTCCCGAAGAAGCAGCAATTAAAATAAAAGTGCTTTGGAACCAAAGAGAGTTGAAAGGAAAAAGTGTTCAAAATTTGTAACCAAACCAAAAATATTAGAAAAAATGGTTGCGGATCTTGCGGTTGAAACAACCGCTAATCGATGGCTTTGTTATTTTCTGTCGACCATCTTCTCCAGTTCTTTGCCTGACATTTAAGCTTGTAAGCCTTTTGTAATAGGTCTAAATTTTTAAGATTTTGCTCCTCTGAATAAATAACCTTGCTGCGAAAATTAATATTGGCGGCATAAAGGCTATCCAGCATAAACATATAGAGCTGTAATTTTCTATTAGCGGTGTCCAGCTTCAAATACCGGTATTTGCTGTCGTTGGCGATGGATGCATCCAGCTTATTATAGGTATTATACCAACCAGAACATACCAATGCGAGGACAATAAAAAGGCCTGCTGCTATCCATATAATTTTGGGTACATGTTGCTGATGAACTACTTTATTTTGTAGCGGCAGCTTTAAAAAATGAATACTCTCTTCGAGTCGTTTCGTCAATTCATCTAATTTATCAATAGAAAAACTGGAAGAAAATGCGTCGTGCAGTTCATCGACTTTAGTTGTTAAATCCCCAATCAGGCCTGCATTATCAGGAGTGTTTTTTATTTTTTCTTCGATAGCAAGCATCTTTTTGTCGACCAATTCCATTTTTTTTGAAGTTACTTCCATGAATGCTGCGTTGATATTATTTGTCTGTTCGTTCATGTTTTTTGATTTTTACCAATGGTGAATATTTATAGGTTATGGCGCTGCGAACGTTTTCTTTTTTTACGCAGCTCTTCTTTTTGTGTCAATTCATAAGGCATGGGATCTGATTGATTGTCTGGATTCAATAAATTATCAATGGTTTTCGTAAGATTTTTCGTAAGCTCATCATGCAGCCTTCTATTGTTTTCTCCTGTATTTTTTTCCAGGTGATCCTTGCTGATGACGCTACTCTTCTTTTCATTTTTCAGATTTACTACTGTGATTTTATCCGGTTTTTTCTGTTGAATCAGTATTTGTTTTTGTTGTAGTTCTAATGTTTTTGTCAAACCAGCATAAGAAAAGTTTCGATCTACCTGGCTTTCTTTAAAACACAAATTGCCAATTTTAAAACTCACGCCTTGCCTTTCCTGGGTCTGCCCTTTGTATTTATATTGCATCGCAATTCCATGTTTTAGAAGCCGTTTTTCCAGTTCTTCCATTGTCCGGCATTGGGGTAAGTTTTCAGCGATGGTGATGTAGATTTTATATTTATTTGCTTCCAATTGGCTGAGGGATTCAAGATTTGTCAGCTTCAGGTTCTTTTCTAAAGCCTGGATTAAATTATATTCCAGCGTTAATTTTTGTGCTATTTTTTTTCCGCGCAGGCCAATCCAGCTGTCGGTGATTGCTTTGCCATCGTTATTTACCATGTTGGCGACGATGTGCATATGCAAGTGTGCTTTGTCCGTATGTTTACTGACTGCATACTGGGTATTAACAATACCGAGTTCCTGCAAATATTTGTTAGCAATCTCCCTCATCGTTGCATCAGACGGTTTTTCCCCAGGATAAAAACTGAGAATAGAATGGAAACAAGCCATTTTTTTGGCAGGACGTAATCGCTTTTGCATTTCAAAATCGGCAGCCATCAGCTTAAAATCATGGGTCCGAACGCCTTCAGATAGCAACACTTCTGCTCCCTGTTTTTGAGCAATATACCGGCAGGTATGGTAGAATGAATTGGCTGGAACTGGCTTACTAATCATGGCTTCAGCTTTTTAATAATGCCATCAATCAGGTTGCGGT
>JBDUAY010000529.1:0-3749 GCA_040004415.1 Bacteroidota bacterium
CCGTAGGTGCTACCTGCGCTGATAATATTGCCCGCAAAGAACTGGCCCAGGAACTTGTTTTGCTCGACATTAAAGAGGGGATTGCAGAAGGTAAGGCACAGGATATGATGCAAACCGCCGCCCTGCTCGGTTTTGATACCCGCATTGTTGGCAGTACCAACGATTACAGCAAGACTGCCGGCAGTGATGTGGTGGTGATTACTTCCGGGTTGCCACGTAAACCGGGTATGACGCGTGAAGAATTAATTGGCACCAACGCAGGCATTGTAAAAAGTGTTACTGAAAACATTCTAAAATATTCACCTGATACCATCATTATTGTTATCAGCAACCCGATGGACACCATGACTTACCTGACGCTTACAACTTCGGGCATGGCAAAGAATAAAATCATTGGTATGGGTGGAACGCTTGACAGCGCCCGTTTCAAATACCAATTGAGTCAGCATCTTGGCTGCAGTGCGGCGGATTTAAATGGAGTAGTTGTTGGCGGCCACGGAGATACAACCATGATTCCGTTAATACGCCTTGCTACCTGGAACAGTGTTCCCGTTACACAGTTTTTAAGTGCTGATCAACAAAAACAAATTGTGGCCGATACGATGGTTGGTGGCGCCACATTAACGAAACTGATTGGCACTTCCGCCTGGTATGCACCAGGTGCTGCCGGTGCGGCATTGGTAGAAAGCATTGTGCGTGATGAAAAGAAATTATTTACCTGCTGCGTATCGCTGGATGGAGAATATGGCCAGAAAGATATTTGCCTCGGCGTACCCGTTACCATCGGAAAAAATGGCTGGGAAAAAATTCTTGATTTTGGTTTGAATGATGCTGAGCAGGCAGAATTCAACAAAAGCGCGGCTGCTGTCAGAAGCATGAATGATGTGCTTAAAACCTTGTAATATTTAATACAAATTTATAAACCCCTGGCGGCTTCAGCAACCGTTCAGGGGTTACTTTTTGGGGGAATGCTGTGGCAAAATCAGTGGTAAAATAAACAGGTTAATTAAAATAAATCGCTTAAGAGCCTTTTTCATCCTTTTATCGTCATAAGTAAAATAAAAATTGATATATGCTTCCTAATGTAGATTTCAATTTCTATTTTTGTCACTAGCCTCGTGCTAACCTCAACATTACCATAGTATTCCATGAAAATCTTTCCAGCCTTTTGATGAGCCCCGGTTGCTATTTATTACTTTTAAACCACATTATGGGAAAGATTTTTACAATTTCTACTGCACTGCTATTATGCGTACTGGCGTCTAAGGGCCAATTTTTCGACGAAAAGCACAACCCTGCGGTGGATATGAATTTAAGCCCTGCTCAAAATTTTGCAATTCATCCTGATCATAATTCCACCATCAATCCTAAAATGAACTGGAACATCAACCCGTTTAAGAACGGACTGATTAATCCAGATAAAGTACCTGCCATTAATCCGAAAAAAAACAAGCAGCTGAACCCGATGGAAAATGAGGAAATGAATCCGATGTTTTCCGTGTATATGTCACCAAAGTTCGACCAGTGGCATGGCCTTTATCTTTTTGATAGCAACAATGCACTGATTGGCTATATTACCAAATACAGCCAGGATATTATGATACAGTTTGATAAAGAATCCAACTGGACCTTCTTTTATGTTAGAACCGCCAAGGGCACCTATAATCAGTTTAACCTTTCTGCCGACTGGACCGGTGATTTCCTTGTATTTGATTCTATGAGTGGTTTCAATTTGTTTGACAAACAATGCGCCTGGACAGGAATGCATATTAAATAATAAGAACATTAAGTTAAAAGTTGCCGGATTTACAAGCAGGCTATTGTTTTGTAAATGTATTATTCCGGCAACTGGTATTGGCACTACCAGCGCCAGCTTCAAAAAAACTGCCT
This sequence comes from Bacteroidota bacterium, assembly GCA_040004415.1. Taxonomy (GTDB): domain Bacteria; phylum Bacteroidota; class Bacteroidia; order Chitinophagales; family Chitinophagaceae; genus JACMLD01. Next base: position 1,891 of record JBDUAY010000529.1, read on the forward strand.
TCATCTCCTGTCGTGTTTTTGAAACCGGCCATATAGCCCACTGCAGTGTTCAGATAGTAGTCAAAATCTGTTTGGTCATGGTTATTATATAAGGCCGAATCGCCTGTGGCTGTATTACCGGATCCTATTGTACTTTTAAACAGGGCATCTTTTCCTATGCCACGTTGCTGAAGCCCGTCGGGTTGAATAACCTGCCGTTGTACCCACAAAAATATTGTTATCGCCGGCTGTATTGGAAAAGCCGGCCTGATGTCCGGCGAAGACATTACTGCCGCCAGTGGTATTGGCCTAACCGGCTTCCCTGCCGGCAAATACGTTGCCGGCCCCTTTGATGGATAACACGGGGAAAGCATTAATACGATACAATGAATCTGTATTGATGCTACCGGTATTTACATCCAGCCTGATGCAGGCGTTGTGGTGCCGATGCCCACATACTGAGAAAAAGATCGCTGAAACAATAATAAATGACAAGAAAATAAAAGCAGCTTGTTCATAGCGGTTAGTTATTATTAACTCCTATTAATATTGTTGAATGATAAACGAAAAAAGAACAGGTTATTCAAATGTCATCTTCCGGATGGCAGTACCGTCAATAAGATAGATTTCGCCATTGTCGCGGATATGCATGGCGGCTGGCCCGTTGAGTGTTGCCAGGCCGTTGACTCCATCTTTATCGGTGCCCGCCGTCCAGATCACCATGCGCAAAAAACTCTTGTCCGGGTATATCTTTACCATAGAATTATGATAACCGCTGGTGCTAATAATCCATAGATTACCATCTTTATCCATATCCATTGATTTACAATAAAAGCTTACTATATCCCGATAGACTTCGTTTTTACCGGAAGCCTTATTGAGTAAGGAATCGCTGTCTTTGAAATACGTACTGACCGTTCCGCCCTGGCTTATTTTATACAGCGGCATGCTACCCATATAAAAGCTGCCATCTGCCAGCCTGGTCAGGTTGCCTTTACTCAAAAGAGTGGCGATATCAGCAAACGTGGAAATGTTTCCAGCTACATCCTGTTTGGCAACCCGGGTTCCGTCCAGGAAATAGATGGTTGGTGATCCGTAATCACCGGGGGTAGGCACAATAACCGGTGGCCCGGTTACGGTTATGCGGGCATCAAAGCGGCCACCGTTTTCGTGAGAACCGGTACTGGCTGAATCTTTTTTATTACCCGCAAAAACGCCTGTGGCAGTTGCTTCATTGATTACGCGTATGAAGCTGGACTCTCCAACAAACAATTTAAACACGCCGCCACTGCCTTCGCTGATACCGATACCGTAAGGAAGATGAAACCTGGCCTGGCCACCGTTCACATCGCTGTTGCCGCCACTGCCGGCTGGCAGGCCGATTGTCCAGTAAGTAGTGAAATTAGCCGTATTTCCATTGAGCGGGCCGCCGGAAAAAGTGCTAATCACCCCGGTAGACCCATTTATTTTTCTTAAGAGACTGCCGTTATTGGCCTTGTCTGCCACATAGATATTATTGCTTTTATCAAACACAAAATCAACCGGCATTTGCATCCGCATATTTGTTCCGGTACCGTTTACAAAGCCCGTATTGGGCGCACTGGGCAGGCCATAAAGCGTTGTAAGGGTTGTGGATGGAATATAATAAAAAACAGGGCCAGTAGCTGTCTTGCCGTTCCGTGAAACGGTAACCGCGCCCGTACCGCAATGGGCCGGTATTTTTACGCTGCACTCACTTATTATCATGGGTGAATTCGGCATCAGAACAGGCGTAGCTACCCCGTTGATCTTTACCGTTAGCGCAGTTTTATCCGTACCGAAGTTTTTACCGGTAATCCGAATGGCATCACCTGTATAACCATAGCTGATATCAAGGCTGG
>JBDUAY010000530.1:0-3742 GCA_040004415.1 Bacteroidota bacterium
TCATTTCATCGTCTTTTGATATCCGTTCATCAAAAAGCGGCGCTGCCGGCATCACCCCCCATTGGCCGCCTGCGTAAAATCCACTTACCCAGTAAGGCTGCCAGGCATAGTGTTGGTACAAGGCCATCTCATGCTGGTGTGAAACTGGTTTATGCAAATCTGTATCCGGGCTCTTGCTGATTTGGTCTTTGGTAAGATGAACAGGAAAATCCATTGTTCCCCAGTCGATTGTTTTTAACGCGACTGGGGAAATAAGTACGGACCGGCCAAACAGCCAGCTACCCGTTTTTACAATCATATAGCGGATGTCCCAGGTGTTGTCGTCAAAATAGAATTCTTCAACTTTCCCTATTTCTCCATCAGTCGCTCTCATGCTGAAGCCGATCAGGCTTTTAATATTTCGTTGCATATAATTTAATTTTCATCTTAATGATTAAAAAATCATTAAGATATTACCCATTGATCCGCAGAATAGTGCAGTCGTAAAAGAGGAGTAAACAAAGGTCGCAATTCATTATTCCTGATTTGTTACACAACTCAGGAATAATCTTACATAAATCACACGTCGTAATGGAATTGTATTGCGAATTTCTGCCCGAAAAAGGCCAGTTGCAGATACAGGAATACCAAACTGAGCAAACACTTGTAAAAAATGAATTCAGGAAGCTGGTTGTTGCTGACAGAACAAAACAAATGATACGCTTGCCAGTTACAATAATAAATTATCTAACAGGTAATAATAATACAGATGGGAATTGAAAATGCAACGGTTGACAAACGCATAAATACATTTATTTACGTAAATGCAAAATAATTTTCCCTGCCTCGATATTTTCTATATAGTGGCATGGCATGTCGTAAACAGGAACATTTTATTGCGCCCCTGGCGCAATACCAGACTTGTAGTTTTATCTCGTCCCGGATGTATGAATTGAGAACCCACCGGTATCTACCGGGGATATTCCATCTTTAGATTTTCGAGCGTTTTTACAATGGTAGCAGCAACTACATAGTTGCGGTACCATTTCTGGTCAGCTGGAACAATGATCCAGGGGTTGACTTTTCCGCAAGCATCAATGGCATGCTGGTAAGCTTCCATATAGTCATTCCAATTTTTGACTTTCCTTTTACCGGCTGAACTGTATTTCCATTTTTTATCAGGTTCTGTCAACCTGGCCTTTAAACGCGATTGCTGCTCTTTTTCAGCAATATGGAGATAAAATTTAAGAACGATGGTATTATTCATTTTAAGGCGATCCTCAAAATCATTGATCAACCGGTAACGTTCCTGAATTTCAGCTTCACCCATCTGGTGATGAACAACCGGAAACAGAACGTCCTCGTACTGAGATCTGTTGAATACCTGTATCATCCCCTTTCCGGGCAGATTGGCGTAAATGCGCCAGAGAAAGTCGTGTGATTTTTCTTCTTCTGTTGGGTTCTTGAACGATTTTACAGTGCAACCCTGGGGATTGATACGGGAAAAAACATTTCGTATTGTTCCGTCTTTGCCGGAAGTGTCCATGCCCTGAAGAATGATTAACAATGAATGTTTACCTGAAGCATATAATAAATTTTGGAGCGAAAAAAGCTGGTGCGCCAGTCTTTTTACCTGTTTTTTTGTTTTCGTTTTAAAGATACCCGAAGGCGACTTTGTTGATAATTCATTAATGGGTTTCACTACAAAATATTTTGTTTTATAAACAGTACCTAATTATCAGATGATGCCTGCAATGTTAAAATGATTTTTTTAACGCTGCTTGCTAACTTCATTGCCGATTTAACAACAGTAATTTTGACCACTCGATTTATTGATTTCCCGGATCTATTTTACTTCAGCGATTGAACGTTTCAGTTTGGTTTCTTTAGTAGATCTCATCTAAGACCCGTTTACTTTTCAGTGGCTTCCTGAACGTCTTTTGGTAATTGCCCGTTATTCTTCATTGCTATTTATTTTATTTTGCAAGAGCACTGTTGCATTTCAAAATTGCACTTAATATTTTATTTAATCGTTACATAAGGAAATGGATAAGTTGTATGATTCACACATCTGCAGGTTGTAAACTTATTAGCGACCGGCTTCCGGAGCCAATTAGCAGATATGATATCATTTAATGCTGTTGTAGTTTCGGCTTCATCTTTTCAATTTGCTCATACAATGCATCAACAGCCTGTGTTGTAGCTTCTTCAAATGAGGTGCTGTGCTTTTTTATAAACAGATCATTACCAGGTATGCCCAGCCGTATTTCAAAAACCTTATCTTCTCCTGAACCAGATTTTTCGAGCCTGAGGATGATATTGGCTGTTTCTATCCTGTCGTACAAATGAGAAAGGCCATTTACTTTTTCTTTAACAAAATTGTCTAATGCAACGGTCGGTGTAAAATGCGGTGTTTGAATAATCATTTTCATAAAAATGTGCTTTAAATATATATTTCAACAAATGGATTTATTAAGTGGCAATCGTATTCTTACAAATTTTTCAGTATTTATTTTCAGCACTTGTTTTAATCGGGTACTGGTTCAGAATTTTAATAATGGCAGGATGAATCTCCTTTTTGCGATAATTGTCATCATACACATTTCCTTTGGCAGACCCCGTCCAGATCAGCCGGTTGTTTTTCCTGTCAAAAACATTTATTGTAATCGAAGAACGGTTGTACGGCGTTTTTACCACCCTTTTGCCAATCGAGTATGCAGGCTTTATGTAGTCATAGTGGGAATATCCATGCCGGTTCCAGCCATAGTTAAACGCATTAAAATACCTGTAAGAAGTAGTTGGATAGGAATAAACAGGAAGGACAGTTGTCTTTACTTTCTCAGTGTCGCTTAACAATAGTTCAAACAATACATCCGGTGAATCATCATTGGGCGCGTAGCCCTTTTTTTCAAATTCCTTCTCCACATAATTTTTAATATTGTTCTCTACAATTTCGTTGTCGTACGGCGTTTCGCTGTGGGGCAGGTTTTTATCAATCCAGGCATATGTTTTGTAAGCAGAAAAATTTACAGTATGATCATAATGATAACTTATACGCCGGAAGACCCGCGCGCATGAAGCAAACGCAATAATGGAAAGAAAAAACATGATAAACTTGTGCATGCGCTGAGGCAATTTTCGGCTTATTTTTTTTATGTAAAGTTGAACCCTGTATGTTTGTAAAGCGTTACAGATTTCACTTAATTAGTTATACAAATCACATGTTTGCAAGTGAACAGTTATACCGTTGCGGCAAATTTCAAATACACCGGGTAATCAGTGTATCCTTCATCTCCAGCGCTGTAAAATAAATCTGTGTGGAGAATTTTTGACAGGGGCCAGTCATTTGCCAATCTTTCCACCAAATCAGGATTATTGATAAATGGTCGTCCAAAGGCAACAAGGTTAGCCAGCCCGCTTTCAATTGCTGCTTCAGCATTTTCTTTATCGAAACCGCCACAAAGAATAATGCTGTTGACAAAATTTTTTCTAATCAACTTTTTTATTTCGATGGGCACTGCAGGTGCTCCCATAGCACTATGGTCAACCAAATGTATATACGCTATGCCAAGATTATTCAATTGTTCAGACAGGTAATCATAGGTTGCATCAATTTCAGGATAATTCGGCATATCACTGGCAATACCATACGGCGACAAACGAATACCTGTTTTTTCTTTTCCAATAAATGCTGCTACGGCGGTTACCACTTCAATAACAAAGCGGCAGCGGTTTTCAATAGTTCCGCCATAATTGTCTTTGC
>JBDUAY010000005.1:0-38148 GCA_040004415.1 Bacteroidota bacterium
CAAACGTAAGATCGTAATAACGGGAAAAGTAATATCCGGCGTTCCAGTTGGCCAGCTGGTGTCCGACACCGGCTCCATAATTTGGTTTCTCAGATATATAATGTAATTTATCAGTTGGAGACGCACGTCTTATTTGAGATGAATTGCTGAACTTGTAATTCCAGTAAGATCTGTACGCACTAAACTGCAAAGGGGTATTGTTGATCGCTTCCGAAAAAAGCGCCTGGCTTTTTCGTTTCAATTTTTCATATAGGGTGCCCTTTGATGACATAATCAATACAATTCAGTGCTTATTTCATTTTGTGATACAACATGACAGCCTTGTTTTTAACATACACGGATAAGTAATTTTTTAGTTTACCCGTTTTGTTATTATCATTTATAAAATGGCTAAAAGTCACCTTCACCAGTTTTTCAATTTTTTCATTCTCACCATTCCAAAAAGCAAGCGCTTTTTGACGCACCTGTTGCTTATCTGCGAGCGGGCTTTTTATTCTTTGTTCAATATCTTCAAAAGAATAATCGGTTTCAATTACACCGGGAATAAAAGTACATACGCCTGGTTCTGAAAATAACTGGCACCCGTTTAAAGGTGCGTGCCAGAATCTTCCTGAAAAAGTAACGCTGCGCTGAAAGGGATACATCAATCCGAAACTCCATGCTGATTTAGCGTAGATACCTGATACTGAAAATTGCCCTGCTTTTCCGTGGTATAAATCTTTGTGTACAATACCGGTCCAGTTAAGACCCCATACATGCACGTTATGATCAATAATGGCTTTATTGAAATTCTCTTTGTATTGATCGTTCTCAGTTATGGGCTTGTAATTGCCGATATGAACAATTTCATATTCAGGTTTTTTCATATCTGCCATCCATAGCCTGGTGGCAACCGGTGGAAAGGCGACAAAAATCCTGTTTTCAGGAAACGAGGTATCGTTAATGATCCTGTTTTTTTTCTCCTGTGAAGTGCAGTATATATAACTGATGCCATGATCAATACTTTCAATAAAGGCGTTATAGTCCCACCCGCCATAATCAAAAATATGCACTACACTAAAGTTAAAAGGCGACAAATCTATTTTTTTATCTACCGCTCTTAATACAACCAATACATCCGCATCGTACAACGTATCTGAATAAAACACAGAAAGGCCCGCCTTCCTGTAAAAAGCCAGCAGGTTAAAGGTTACATCAAGATCCAAACCATTATGACCATATATCAGGCAGGTTTTCATGCAGTCTTTGTATGGGTTTTTAAAAATTGTTCACTCAGGTTCAGCGCTTCTCCTATAACATGGTGCATATCCATATACCTGTATGTTGCCAGCCTGCCCACAAATGTATAATTAGTAATTTTTTTTACTTCTGCTTCATACAATGCCAGTATTGACATATCCGCGGCAAGGCGTTTAGGATAATACGGAATATCACCATCGCCTGTTTCTTTGCTGAATTCTTTAAAGTAAACAGTTTTTGCATGATTTTCCCAGGGCGTAAAATGTTTGTGTTCGTGTATTCTGGTAAAAGGAGTTTGCTCGTCCGCATAGTTAATTACTGCATTACCCTGGTAATCTCCTTCTGCTGCACCACGCTCAAAAAATACCGTGCGGTAAGATAACCGGCCGTGCCTGTAAGAAAAGAATTCATCTACCGGGCCGGTATAAAAAATATGATCATATCCATCCACCGCAAAATGCTGATCAAACTTTGTGTTCAAACGGATATGTATGTTGGGATGGTTCAGCATTTTTTCGAAGATTGCTGTAAAGCCATCGCGCGGAATTCCCTGGAGGCTATTTGAATAATAATTGTCGTTATAATTGAAACGTACCGGTAACCGTTTTAAAATGCTGGCAGGTAATTCAGTGGGCTCGCATCCCCATTGTTTTTTTGTATAACCATAAAAAAAAGCTTCATACAACTGCCGGCCGATGTATTTGAGCGCCTGTTCTTCAAAATTGGCGGGCTCTTCAATTCCTTTTTCGCCGATTTCTGAAATAAATTTAGCTGCTTCCCGCGGGTCGAAACTTTTTTCAAAGAACTGGTTAATGGTATGCAGGTTAATGGGCATTGAATACACTTTGCCTTTGTACACCGTTTTCACCCTGTTTATGTAGGGTACCATTTCTCCAAATTGCTGAATGTAGTTCCATACAACAAGGTTGTCTGTATTAAATATATGCGGGCCGTATGTATGCACCATTACCCCGGTCTCATCGTCGCGGGTTGTATAGCAATTGCCGCCGATATGACTTCTTGCATCAATCATATCAATCTGGCAATCTAGTTTTTTACTTAATTGTTCAGCAATAACTGCACCTGAAAAGCCCGTTCCGATAATAAGAAATTTCATCTTTTATTTTTTATCTCAGCCGGCTATTAAATAGCCTTTTCGGGTACCACATTTTTAAAAAAAGAAGTACCCAGTTTTATAAATTCCATTTCCTTCAACTTTAACAGATAGCCGGCAAGTAAATAGATAGAAGCGCCGGCAAGAAAATCGATGGCCAGTTTTATCAGCAGGTTGCCATTAATACTCGCTGGTGTTATTATTTGCAGCAACAATATGCAACCTGCCACTACTGCCGTAATACAAAAATGCGGTAACAACCAGGTAAACATCCCCCAAACATCTGCTTTCAGTTTTGCAGATACTACGAGGTGGTAAATGACATATTGAATAGCTTTACTAATTACGCTGATCCATATCACGTACATAATTCCGTACTTTACAAACAACATGATAGGAATAATTTCAAACAAGGAAGTAATAACAAATAAGCGCAGCAGCAACCTTGCATATCCCTTCGCCAACAACATTTCTCTTTGTATGCTGATAAATGGCTCAAATAATTTATAAACGCAAAATAATTTTAAAAATACTACGCATCCAAGCCATTTATCTGTTAACAGAAGAAGAACAATCTGCCTGGCATCAATAAAAAGAAAAGTTAGCAACGGAAAAGAAATGAGTGCGGAAATGCCGAAAGATTTGCGCAACGCATTGTTAAGCTGGTATTCATTATTTTGAAGTTTAACAAATACCGGGAATGATATTTTGGTTACTACACTTTGAATGGTAGCAGAAATCATATCTGGAAATTTTCCGCCCCTGTTAAATTCGCCCAGCACCGCTTTGCTGAAATATCTTCCAACAATAAAATTATTAAACTGCTGCAGCATATTTACCAGGAGGCTTGTTGCAAGAATATTCAAACCAAAAGGCATGATACGTTTTATGGAAGAATAAGAAAACATCCATTTTGGGTACCACGATGAACCTATCCAGTAAATGGCTACCCAGGTAGTAGTGCCGGCAAGCGACGAATACACCAATGCCCACACGCCAAAGCCACTGTATGCCAGAATTATTCCTGTTATGCCGGTTACCAGAGAACAACATATCTGTCCGATGGATATTTTCTTAAATTGAAGGCTTCTGCTTAACAACGTTCTTTGTGTTTGCCCCAGTGCATCTATAGGCAAACCAAAAGCGAGTACCATTAAAACATTTTTTAATAGTGGTTCATGAAAAAATATTGCTATAAAAGGCGCCGAGATCCACATCAGGACGGTCATGAGAACGCTCAACGATGCGTTCACATAAAATACTGTACTTATCTGTACATCACTTAAATGCTCTTCCCTTATCAGTGACTTTTCAAACCCGCCTTCTGCAATGACCATCGGTATCACAAGAAAAACAGTTGTCATGGCAACCAGTCCAAATTCACCGGGGCCCAACAGCCTTGCCAGAACAATTCCAACAATGAACTGAACAATTTGCAACGAGAATTTTTCAACAATGCTCCAGACAGATCCTGAAATTGCCCTGGCCTTTATATCTTTTAAATCTTCCACTCAAAAGGAATTATGTATTTATTAGAGAAGAAGATTATGTTTTGTGAATAAAGACGTGTCTTCATATTGAGCCTGTTGAATCAATATTGATTCGTTTAAAAAAACGGCTGTAAATTTATTCAAACTGATTTTTGATCATGTAGCCGTTTTCTTTTAATAGTTTTTCTTTATGAAAATGTTCAGTATCTGTTGCCACCATTTCTTTCACCAGCATGGCCAGATCGTATTTTGGTTTCCATCCAAGTTTTGTATTTGCTTTGGTCGGATCTCCTATTAACAGTTCTACTTCTGTAGGACGGAAATATTGCGGATCTACTGCAACAACCTCCAGGCCTTCTTCCAGCTGGTAATTAGGGTTGGAGCATTTGCCAACATATCCTCTTTCTTTCACGCCTTCTCCCTGGAAAATAATGCTGATGCCAACTTCTGCAAATGCCATGCGCACAAACTCACGTACGCGCGTGGTAACACCTGTTGCAATTACAAAATCTTCTGGGGTATCCTGCTGAAGAATTAACCACATCGCTTCTATATAATCTTTTGCATGGCCCCAGTCGCGCTGTGCATCCAGGTTACCGAGATATAATTTATCCTGCAAACCGAGCGCAATTTTTGAAACAGCGCGGGTTATTTTGCGTGTTACAAATGTTTCACCGCGCAATGGGCTTTCATGATTGAATAAAATACCATTGCAGGCGAACATACCATAGGCTTCACGGTAATTTACTGTAATCCAGTAGGCGTACATTTTTGCAACAGCATAAGGGCTGCGCGGGTAAAATGGTGTTGTTTCTTTTTGCGGCACTTCCTGCACTAAGCCATATAGTTCAGACGTAGAAGCCTGGTATATTTTTGTTTTCTTTTCTAATCCGAGAATGCGTATGGCTTCCAGCAAACGAAGCGTACCGATACCATCTGCATTGGCAGTATATTCAGGTATATCAAAGCTCACTTTTACGTGGCTCATGGCACCGAGGTTATAAATTTCGTCGGGCTTGGTCTGTTGTATGATGCGGATAAGGTTCGTAGAATCCGTTAAATCGCCATAATGAAGGGTGAAACGAAGATGTTTTTCATGCGGATCCTGGTACAGGTGATCGATACGGTCAGTATTAAATAAAGAGCTCCTTCTTTTAATACCATGTACTATATATCCTTTATCAAGTAAAAACTCTACGAGATAAGCTCCGTCCTGGCCGGTAACACCCGTAATCAACGCTGTTTTCATGTAAAAACTTTTATTATTTAAAAAAATCGGAAAAACGATAAAATAAAAATGGTTCCCCCTGATAACAAGGGAAACGCATAAATAGCTATTTTATTTGAGAAATGGAAAAGCGGGATTTATATTACCCCTTCTGCCACAGGTTTTTGTGATTGCAGAAAATCTTTGTATGCAAGTTTTACGCCGTCGGTAAGAGAAATACTGTGACGCCAGCCGAGTGCGTGCAGCTTTGATACATCCATTAATTTACGTGGTGTACCATCTGGCTTTGATGTATCAAATACAATATTTCCTTTAAATTCTGTTGTTTCTTTGATGATTTCAGACAGTTCTGCAATGCTTAAGTCTTCACCGGTTCCAATGTTCACCATTTCACGTTCGTTGTACTGCTGCATCAGGAAAAAGCATGCTTCTGCCAGGTCATCAGCGTATAAAAACTCGCGTTTCGGCGTTCCAGTTCCCCAAACAATTACTTCAGCAGCATTATTTTCCATTGCTTCATGAAAGCGTCGGATAAGACCGGGCAACACATGGGAATTAGTGGGGTGATAATTGTCCCCTTTTCCGTACATGTTAGTAGGCATTACACTGATAAAATTTGCGGCATATTGATCCCGGTAAGCTTCACATAGTTTTATACCGGCAATTTTAGCAATGGCATACGGCTCATTGGTGGCTTCCAGGAGACCGGTTAATAAATATTCTTCTTTAATTGGCTGGGGCGCCAATTTGGGATATATGCATGAACTGCCAAGAAAAAGTAATTTTTTTACGTTGTTTTTCCAGGCCGCATGAATGATATTGGATTCAATCATCAGATTTTCATATAGAAAATCGGCCCTGAATGTATTATTGGCCACAATACCGCCTACTTTGGCAGCGGCCAGAAAAACATACTCAGGACGTTCTGTTTCAAAAAAATCTGCAACAGCCTGCTGGCTTCGCAGATCAAGTTCTTTTGAAGTACGCATTACAAGATTATTATAACCTTTCGCTTCAAGATTACGGCGTATAGCAGAGCCTACCATGCCACCATGGCCTGCAATATAAATTTTCTGATTTTGTTCCATCTGTAATTAGTAGAAGTATAAAGAATCTATGGTAATGGGTTATTAGATGTTTATAATAGTTGAAAATAGCGTTTTGCCATTATTTGTTGAATGCATATAACCATTGTTGTTTTTTGGCGTAAATTTTTTCACTTACCCCAATTATTTCTAGGTTGGCAGTTTCAATTTCAGCCTGCATCATATAGCCCAGGGAAGGTAAAATAACCTTTACTGTTTTGTTTTTTACAGACACAACTTGCCCTTTCTGCATTACCAGCGGTCCGCCAATGACGCGAACAATGTCGTTTAAATTAACGCTTGTTTTTTCCAGGTGCACATTTTTATAGTCGGTCAAAAATTCACGGATGGCAAGTATTTCTTCATTGCGAACAACGGCAGGTTTGCCCAACCAGTAGACGAAGTTTATAACACCGTCAGTGATGCGGACAGGCAATTGCTCCATTTCATCTATATGTACAAATACATAGGATGAAAATAACGGTTCATCAACAGTTTTCTTTCTGTCGCTCCATTGTTTTTGGACCTTGTTTAATGGGCAATAGTGCTCAATCTTTTTACGGCTTAGCAGGTCGGACACTTTCTTTTCCCACCGTGGCCGGGTATAAACAACATGCCATTTTTTTGTTACACTATGCATAGGGCTTTATTTGTGTTTCAATTAATAATATTCACGGCTTCGCCATTCCGGTTACAGTACCTGGTTAGCAAAATTCTTTTACTATACATATTCCACCAGGCTTTGCGAAACCTTCAAAAAGATTTCTTTTTGCCATTTTACAGACGACGAAAACAGCTTAAGCGTTTACTTTCCTTTCTTTTGTTTTTACGGCATCTCTATATCCATATCCGTAATCATAATCGTATCCGTAACCATATCCAAATCCATACTTCCCTGTTCCTCTTTTCTTAATGCCATTAAATATTATACCCGTATTTTTTAGCCTGTGCAATTCAGCATTGTCATCCAGCCGCTGTACATGTATTTTCGGCGTAAAGGCATGGCGAATAACATATATAGTTGCGTCACACCAGGATGATATTGTATACGCGTCCGGAATAGCCAGTACTGGTGTTGTATCTACTATTATTACGTCAAAAACTGTCTCGAGGTAATCGAGTAATTTTTGTGATCTTCCATTTAACAACAGCTCGGACAGGTTGCCGCTACCGTATGCTCCAGCCGGAACTACAAAAAGGTTATCACTTGCGCTGCTCTTCTTAATAATATGTGAAGCTTCTTTTTTGCCCGTCAGATAATCAGTCATTCCGTAATCGGCGTGCACATTAAAAATTCCGGCTATTTGCGGCATATAAAGATCTAAATCCACTATCACAACTTTCCGGCCAGCTCCTGCAAAACTTAGAGCGAGATTAGCGGCAATAAAACTTTTGCCTTCTCCTGCTATGGAAGATGTGATCATTATCTTTTTAGTTTTGGCAGGGTTGCCCAGGTAGCTGAGGGAAGTTCTTATTTGGCGAAATTGTTCTTCTGCCAGGCTTCTTCCAATGCCTGAGACAACAAGGCTTTTCTTTGAAGAATCAAATACAATCTCCCCCAAAACAGGCAATGTGCTGTATGATTCTACATCACTTCTGAATAAAATCTTATTGTTAAATACTTCTTTAATAAGTATAAGAATAATACCCAGCGCGAAGGCGCCCAACAATGAACCAATCACGATAACTGATTTCCTCGGGCTTACCGGTGCATCTGAAGATTCTGCCGTATCTACCAAACGGCTATCGGCAACCGTTGCATTATAAGAAAGCGCTGCTTCTTCTCTTTTCTGCAGAAGAAATGTGTAAATATTGTTTTTTGTGCCCAGCGGACGGTTCATTTCTGCAAGTTCCTGTTGTTGTTTGGGAACGCCTTTCAACAAAGCTGAATAGCGCTCGATTGTACCGTTCAGGTTATCACGTCCCGCTTCAAGGCTTTTACGCTGGTTGCGTATTATCTCAATGATATTAGGTTTTATTTTAGTTATTTCATTTTGAAGTGACACCAAAATAGGATTGTTTTCAGCCGTATTCTTCTTCAGCTTTTCATACTGAATTTCCCGGTCGTACAATTTCTCTACCAGATCCGACAGGAGCGGATCCTGAATGCCAAACGAAGCAGGCACTACACCAGGCTGATTGTTTTTTGACAGCACATATTTTTCAACCTGGTCGAGCGCCGCAAGCTGAACGTTCAGTTCGCTGGCTTTCTGGCTGCTTTTTTCTACGCTGTTAAAATACAAAGAGCTTTGTTCATTGAGGTCAATAGCACCTTTTTCTGTACGAAATTTCTGTATACCCCGTTCAGCTGAGTCCAGCTGCCGTTCAATCAGCTTAAGTCTTTTTTCTACAAACCCCAGTGTATTGGAGGCAAGTTGTGTTTTATCTAAAATGGATACTTTATTGTAAACGTACATCAGGTTATTTAAGATGGCTTCGCCGCGGCGCGGGCTTTCATCTCTTATGGTAAGCGTTATTACTGTGGATAATTTACTGATTGGCGACACATCAACTGCCCCTGAAAGCCCTTTGGCCAATTTGTTTACATTGAGAAGTGAAAAATATAGCTGCCTCCGGGTGGAAGAAGGTTGATATAGGGGGTTTTCGGCAAAACGGCATTTACCCCAAGGCGAAGAAACCCAGGTATTTAGCGGGAAATTATTTTGTTCTGCAGTAACCGTTTTATCTGTGGGCGAGTAGGTAAAACTGACCTCGCTCACTTCTTTTAAAGAATCTGGATATCTCAGCTCCATCGTTACCGGGCTGCTGGTATAGGCAGACCTTTTTACAAAACCATCTTTTTCAGTAATAGGCGCATACAGGTACAGTTCTTTTACTACTTCGGTTAACAGCGTTCTCGAATGGAGAATTTCAGTTTCATTTTCAACAATCTTTTTGGAGCTGAGCGGATTTAGTGACTCCATGGCTTTTGAATCGTCAAGCCCTTTTTTTTCATCTTTAATTAAGATGGTGGCCTTTGATTCATACATGGGTGTAACCGAGTGCAGGTATACATAAGCCAGTGCCACACCACTAAACATTAAAACAGCAAATAATGGCCAATAGGGCCAATAGCGAAAAAATAACTGCTGCAGCAGATTATTTTCTGATGTCTCAATACCATTATTTGCGGAAACCTGCATTTTTTTCATACTAAGACTGCATATTATTTAATTAATCTGTCTGCTGCTACTACCAATACGGTTAAAGCGGCAATATAAGCGGGTAGTAATTGCCTGAAGTTACTAACACTTGCTACTTTGTTTTTATCAGGTTCTACATATACAACATCATTTGACTTTAAATAGTAAAAGGCAGAAGTTAACGTAGCGGGTGAATTCAAATCTATCCGGCGGATAATCTTTTTCCCTTCCTCCTCCCTTATCAATAAAACATTATCCCTTTTACCATAAATCGTTAAATCTCCTGCAAGGCCAATGGCCTCCAGTATACTTATTTTTTCATTTGGTACCGTAATGACTGTTGGCTTTCCTACCTCGCCCAACACCGTAACCCTGAAATTCAAAAACCTGATAGTTACCAACGGGTCGACCAGTAATTTCTTTACATTAAGACTGTCTGTTATAATTTCATTTAAACCCTTAATGGTAAGCCCTTCTGCTTTTATATTTCCCAAAATGGGAAATTGAATATTACCTTCTTCATTTACCAGGTAACCTACATCCTGAGTAGTATTACCGTTGGCATTGGCTGATCTGGTTGTGGGCATAGCTGGGGCATTAAAAACCAACGATGCTTCCGCATTCATGCTACTCACATTAATACTTAATAAATCGTTCTTATGAATAACAGGCGGGGCTGCTTCATAGGCCGTTTTATACACACCATTCTGAATGTCATTAAAATAGGTAGTCTTTCTCGTATCTATACACGATGTAACCATGAGTAGAAAAATTAATAGCCAGCCCCACAATGAAAACGCGATTTTATTACAGGCTTTAAGAACATAACTCATAGTTATAGGGTAATGTATAGTTGTAAATAAAGTATAGCAGCAATAACGTTAGAAGTCTTTCGTAGAAATTAATGTATGCAGGTTACCTGGGATAATGGATAAACATGCTGACGTTAGGAAACAGCATGACGCCCGTAAGGCAAATGTACACCACAAATCAATAAACAGGTTCTAAATGTTTTACGTAACACAGATATTTTATCACAGTAAAAGGTTGCACGTGTGTTAGGCTAAACCTGTCGCAAAGAAAGCATTTTTTTTTCAATAAAAAAAGGGTAAAAACCCTTATTTAAAAAAACGCACTATGTTAGGTAAAATGTTAATGTACAGTTAGTTGTACAAATAAACTAACGCTGAGAGGGATATTATTTTTTTGATATGTTTTGCAATCGTTGTGTTTATAAAATAATCCTCTAAAAGTTTGGAAACACCAATACAAAAGCAGTTGCTGCTTTTATGTGCTACTTTATGTTTTATGTGCTACTTTATGGCTTTATTAATCAATTTAATGCCTGATGAGGTTATTTTATCTGCATTACTGGCTACTGCTTTTGCAACGCCCAGCTCAACTACAGTACCCAACGCTTTTTTTAGAATGCTGCTTGAACCCATTACGAACAGTTTCTTTGAAAGAAGTCCAGCCGCCAAACTTAATACGCCCGTTAATACATTTTTACTAAAGCCTTTTGATTTAAGTGTACTGTTGAAAGTATTTTTAATCAGGTTCGCTGGTTTAAGACTATTAATGGCCGCTGAAGCAGTATGTTTTATATCTTCTTCCTGCTGATGGCATTTAGCTTCCAGCGCTAAAATATGTAGCCGCAAATCTGCAGATGTATACACTATTTTCATTCCGCAGTATTTAAAATTTTATGGATAATGAAGTTGCTGACTGGTGTTTTCACCAGACTTTTACGGTTGATGCTAAAAATAAGACCGGCAATACCATATAGCCCTGCTACAATAAAAAAACCATAATAATTTTTTCCGAGCCATTCACCAATTAGCAAAGCCATCCCAATACTAAGTGTTAGCACAAAAAACATAACAAATAACAATATCACCATCATAGTAGCTGCATCAGATACTGTGTCAGAAGTTTTATCGGCAACTTTTAATTTTAGCAATGAAACTTTCGTTTCTGCATAATCTCCAGCTTTGGAAAGTAAAGATTCAAAGTGATTGGGAACTGCTTCCATTTTAAAAGTTTTATGGTATTGCCGGTATTAAATACGGTTAACAATTTGCACATTAATTAAGAAAGTGCATTTTTAGCTTCGTGTTTCATTGCATTCATTCTTGCTTTGCCCTTTTCTTCAACATCTTCTGCTTCAGATTTCATATTTGCATAAGAATCTTTTATTCCATCTACAAAATCACTGAATGAACCTTTAAGGGTGTCACCAAGATCATTTGTCTTTTTAGAAATCTTCTTCCTTGTCTCAGAACCTTTATCTGGTGCAAGTAATATACCTGCGAGTGCGCCCACTGCAGCGCCCGCCAAAAATCCCAACAGTGTTTTTGTGTTAGCCATAATTTTTAATTTAAACAGATTTATAATTTTTTCTTCTTAATACTTATTGGTTAACCCAAAACACTGCCAAAAAATTTGCGTACAGTACACTCCATTACATAACCCCCATTGGAGACAAATAATTGTGCTTGTATGATTTATTACTCAGCATATAAAATAGTGTGTACAATTTTCCCCGGTCGGACGTAATAAAATGCAGTTTAAATAATTATATGGCTTCTTTTAATTGTATCAAATGTTGAAATTGACCGATGAAAGACGATGTTTAAACTGGCATAATTCTAATACACAGAATTGTTAAAATCCTGCTGCGAACAAAATAATTTGTTGGCATTATAAATAACTAAAAAATACTGCGTACAAAACATATATTTTTTAACCTCATTTCAAAAATTTTACGGTTACTGTGTATTGTAAAAGAATACTATCTGGTATAAGCAATAAGATAAAAAGAGAAAATTTATGCAAAACGGAACTATGATGCAATACTTCCACTGGTACTATCCGCAGGATGGAAGTTTATGGAAAAAATTAGAAAAAGATATTCCCGAACTGTTAAGAATGGGTATTACTGCTGTTTGGCTGCCCCCTGCTTTTAAAGCTAATACAGGAGGTATGAGCGTTGGCTACGATGTATATGATTTTTATGATATTGGTGAATTCGATCAAAAAAATTCTGTGCGTACGAAATATGGTACCAGCAAGGAATATAAAGATGCCGTAAACGCTGCCCACAAAGCGGGCTTGCAGATCTATGCAGACATTGTACTTAATCACCTTGCGGGCGCTGACGAAGCAGAAAAAATAAAAGTAAGAAAAGTTAACCCCGATAACAGGAATGAATTTATATCTGAACCGTTCGATATAGAGGCGTTTACAAAATTTACTTACCCCGGAAGAAATAATAAATACTCTGCATTCATTTGGGATTACAGATGCTTTTCAGGCGTCGATTTCGACAATTTAACGAAGGAAACCGCCATTTACAATATTCTTAATGAATACGGTGAAGGTTGGGAAGACGTAGTTGACGACGAGAAAGGAAATTATGATTATTTAATGTATACTGACATCGAATTCAGAAATCCGGCAGTACGTGAGGAATTAAAAAGATGGGCCGATTGGTATTATAAAGAAATAAAATTTGATGGACTAAGGCTGGATGCTGTTAAACATATTTCTCCCTCATTTTATAAGGAGTGGCTCGATTATGTACGCGGCAGCACAAAAAAGGAAATATTTGCGGTAGGTGAATACTGGGCCCCGGGTAACTTTCCAGAATTATTAAAATATATTGATGCAACTGATGGAAAAATGTCGTTATTTGACGCGTCACTTCATCATAATTTACATAATGCTTCAGTTAACGGTAAAGATTATGACCTGACCAAAATATTTGAGGATACTTTATTATCTGCAAGACCAGACCTGGCCGTTACGGTGGTTGATAATCACGATACACAACCATTACAGGCACTGGAAGCCCCGGTGGAACCGTGGTTTAAGCCTATAGCATATGCGCTGATATTGCTGCGAGAAAAAGGTTATCCCTGTGTTTTTTTCCCAGACATGTTTGGAGCCACTTATACAGACAAAGGCCGTGACGGAAACGACTACGAAATTTATTTACCCGGTTGTGACAATATTGACAAGCTGCTGATGGCCCGTAAAATGTATTCATATGGAACACAAAGAGATTATTTGGATCATGGTAATTGCATTGGATGGACACGGGATGGAGTAACCGAAATAGAAAAATCTGGTTGCGCAGTTCTATTATCAAATGGAGATGCAGGTTTTAAAAAAATGGAAATGGGTGACCGGCATAAAGGGAAAATATTTATTGACTACCTGGGTAAAATTACTGAAGAGATTAAAATAGACGAAAACGGATTTGGGGATTTTCAGTGTTTACCTGGCGCTGTCTCCGTGTGGATAGAAAAATAAAACCGGCTGTCTCACGTGTCTATAAAACAGCTGATTACATAAGTATAAAAGATAATGTACTGTTCGAACATGAATATAAGAATATTTTTTTACAGATATTGACCCCTGTAATTGTGTATAAGAAGATTTGGGAGAGACGGCATTGGCCGACAATATTGGAACAAAACTAAATTTATTAAACGGTCGTTCAGAAGTAACCTGTAAACTACTGTCTTGATGCAGCGCTTCAGTAGCAGATAAAATTATTTCTTTTGGGTTTTATACATACAAGAAGGACAATGAAACTAGTTTTGAAGTGTATGCAAGTAACCGCAAATTTTTATACACGTTAAAAAATAAGTAAAGAATGGAGACTATGCGGCTCTTATGATTTTGTGGGAAATGATCAATATACCGACCAGATAAATATTATTGTCAGCATATTTAAAGGTTTGTCAGATTGTATATGAGTCTTGGGAAATATACATCTTGTCTCCATACGATCGATCAGTTCCAACTGCTATTATGTATACATTAATAACAGCCGCGAATATTTAACCTGAATACCAAAGTAAGTGAATAATTATCCAATCTTGCTCACCCTTTTATTGGTCGTATGCTGGGTAGTTGGCAGGCAATTACTGGTATATTTAAGTTGGGCGTTGAACTGTAGTATTGCTTGTTGCAACAGTCAATACATTTATTATTTGTATTGTATCCAGGGTGCACGACAAAGGAAGCTACAAAAAAAGAGGATACTGATGTACCCTCTTTTAACCCTAAAACCAAAACCCTCTACCTATGAAATTATATGTGTAATGATGTTTTATTCAATAATTTTAACTGCATGAACGCATGTGTAAGCCCGTTTAGCTGACAACGGATCAGCTTGCGCAGGTTGTCATGTAAAAAAGGCTCATTTAGAATACTACGATAGGCAATTATCATTTTTGTTTCACTTAGTTCGCACGATTTTAAAATATCAACTTCTCCAGATATGATACCTGCTGTTTCCACTGTTATTGAAGTTTCAGGAGTATTATCGAATATTGTCGTGTTATTTACATTACCACCCATTGTTTCAATCTGACTCGATAATTCCACGGCATATTGGTTAGTTTCCTGGGCGAGGCTTAAAACCGTTCTTTTTAATTGTTTATCACTTACCCTTCCGGCAAACATTTCATATTCTGCTTTTCTTTCTTTTAATAGTTGAAAAAGAATATCTAACTTTTTCAGTACAAAAGCCGGAATTTTGTTTACAGTTGAAAATATCATGGCAAGCTTTTTTGTATATATAGACCCGGATAACGCAATCACGATTAATGGTCAATTTGCATACCATTTTGTAAGCCTGTTTTTTTTGACTGTTTAAGCATTTTTTTGTGGAATTATAATTCCAGCAGGCAATTCTTTCTACACTTTGACGACTAAAATAAATTTTTGAATGAAAAGAATTATTGACAAACTAAAAATTCACAACCGGATACGTGTTGGATATGGAACAGCATTTTTTCTTTTATTAATTTCTTACCTCGTAACATTATTTGCCAACAGCAGATCTTTGAAGCAGGCCGACTTAGTGGACCACACTAATAAGACAATAACTCAGATGGAAACAATACTCTCAGAAATTAAAGACGGCGAAACCGGCGCCCGGGGGTATGTTATTATGAATGATACCCGTTTTCTTGAGCCTTATTATACCAGCAAAACAAGGGTTGATTCAAGCTTTTCCATATTAAAAAATGAAATCAGTTCTGTAAAAAATGAAAATACAAAATTGCAACTGGAAAGACTTGACACACTGCGTCCGTTAATAGACGAAAAATTCGCGCTACTGCAGACTGGTATTGCTTTGTACAGAAATGGCAGTAATGTCACTGATAGTCTGCGGACTAAAATAAATGAAGGAAAAGTAGTAATGGGGTTGATAAGAAGACTGGTTATGCGGATGCAAATCAGTGAAGGAAAAATGCTGGGTGAAAAAAAGCTTGAAATGCAGTCACGGTTCAGGAGTCTTAATATCATTGTTATTGTATCGCTTGTTATCGCCTTTATACTTTTAATCTTTGGTTTTCTTACTTACATGAGAGAAAATAAAGCAAGACGTGATGCAGATAAAACGGTACAGCAATACCAGGAGCAATTACGTGAACGGATTATAGAGTTAAGAAATGTAAATAAAGAATTAATGCAAATGCGCAGTATGGAAAAATTTGCTGCTACCGGCCGTATTGCCAGAACAATTGCACATGAAGTGAGAAACCCGCTTACCAACATAAACCTTGCGATGGAGCAGCTAAAAAGTGAAATGGGTGAGACAGATGACAGTACTATTTTATTTGAAATGATTCAGCGCAACAGCAATCGTATCAACCAATTGATAACTGATTTGCTTAACTCGACAAAATTTGCAGAATTGAGCTATGGAAAAACATCTATTAATACATTGGTAGATGAAGCGCTTGAACTGGCAAAAGATCGGATTGCATTATATAACATTGGTGTGCAAAAAAAATACAGTGCGGATATCTGCGATGTTGCGGTGGATAAAGAAAAACTGAAAATTGCTTTTTTAAATATTATCGTAAATGCTATTGAAGCAATGGAGCCGGGCAACGGAGTTCTTGCAATAACTACGCGCGGAGAAAATAATAAATGTGTAATTGAAATTGCCGACAATGGATCTGGTATGGATAAGGAATCACTGGGAAGATTGTTTGAGCCTTACTTTACCAGCAAGCCAAAAGGAAACGGGCTTGGGCTTACAAATACACAAAATATAATACTCAATCACAGGGGGGTAATACAGGCTGAAAGTGAAAAAGGAAAAGGAACAACATTTATCATTACACTTGATTTTGCCGAATAATACAGCCAAATTCAATTGCAGAAAAATAGAATCAAAAAATACCCCCTTAAAACAGGAGGTATTTTTTGAGTTGATAAAATATCAAAGACCTTCAATCCATTTAATTACTTCATCTTTAGTTTTGCCAATCTTTTTTTGAATACGGCCTACCATTTCATCATCTTTGCCTTCTTCATAAAGAAGATCATTATCAGTAAGGTCGGCATATTGCTTTTTAGCCTTGCCTTTTAAATCGTTCCAAGATCCATTTAATTTTAATTTCCAGCTTTCCATATTCTGTTATTTAAAATGAAAAAATAATGATCACGAAAATGATCATTAGTTGCTTGCTCCGCGTATAACACGGATTAAAATTGATATAATTGCGATAACAAGTAATATGTGGATCAGGCCTGTGGCATGATAACCAAGAAAGCCTATGGCCCATATAATAATAAGAACAACAGCTACCAGGTATAAAAGATTGCCCATATTAAATAATTTTTTATAAAATAATGTGTCAGTAACAATATATATTATGTAAAATGTTTGCCAGAATTAAAAAAGTTGCTTACAGCTTAAATACTGCACATTAAACTACTGCAAACCTGAAAGCGCAATGCCTATACTAGGAATTTGTAGAATTTTGTCCCCGTTTTGTAGAAAAAGAAAGCGTTATTATCCGGGTGTATGAATTAATTTATTTAGAGCATAGTCTATCACGTCTCTTGTAAAAGGTTTGCTGATAAATAAGTCAGCGCCTTCGGCCTGTGCTTTTTTTCGTTCCACTAGTCCGTCATGGGCTGTGATCATAACTATTTTAATATGGGGATAGGATGCTTTTACATATCGAATAAAATCAAGACCAAATCCATCCGGCAGATGATTATCAAGAAACAATATAGAGGGTTCATCTTGCTTAAGTGATTGCCTGGCAGATGCAAGATTGTTTACAAATGAAGGTTTCATATTCTTTTGCCGCAATATTCCGCTTAAAAGAAAACAAATATCAACCTCATCATCTACTATAAGCGCTTTCAGGGGTTCGTTAATGGTAGTTTTTGATGTATCCACGAGTTTACAAATTAGTAAAAGTCCGTTTAGCAACACTATGCAGCAATTAATCTGCCAGTAAGGTTTAAAAATATTTATCTATGAGTCCTGAGGGTCAGCAACCAAATTAAAAACCACGAATTTTTCTGGAAAACGCGCTGGATTTTAAAATTTGGCAAGCTATTTCTATTATACACGCCGACGCCTTATGAACTTTATAAAATGGTTATTTTGAATCCTTGGAGCTGACCAACAGGGGAGGCGGAAAAATAAAATATTTATGCTTTATAAAATTAAGCGGGCATTCTCTTTTTTAAAGCATGTAATAAATGATTTTATAGATGACAAGGCGTTAAAATTCAGCGCTTCCTTATCCTATTATACCGTATTTTCAATAGCACCGTTTCTTGCTATTATTATAACTGTGGGAGGTTTTTTTTTCGATAAACAAGCGATACAGGGAGAATTGTATCCACAGATAAATGCTTTGGTAGGGCATGAAGCGGCATTGCAAATCCAGGAAATGATTGTCAATATTCATTTGTCTAAAAACAGTTTTTTTGCTGCTTCTGTCAGTTTCATAATTTTAATATTGGGAGCCACTGGTATATTTGTCGAAATACAGGATTCTATTAACCACATATGGGGTTTGAAAAGTAAACCCAAACGTGGGCTTGTAAAAATGGTATTAAACAGGCTTATTTCGTTTTCCCTGATTATAAGTCTTGGCTTTTTGCTGATGGTTTCATTATTGCTGAACACGCTGGTAGATGCGCTCAGCAAAGAGTTAATGAAATTGCTCAACGGAACCGGCGTATATGTGATTGATATTGTCAATAATTGCGTAATGTTTGTGCTGATATCACTTCTTTTTGGCATCATTTTTAAAGTTTTGCCAGATGCAAAGATTAAATGGAAAGATGTAATGGTAGGAGCAGTGACTACCGCGGTACTTTTTATGATTGGTAAGTTTTGTATTGGCTTTTATCTGGGCCATAGCAATTTGGGTATCATTTATGGTACTGCGGGTTCAATAATAATAGTAATGCTTTGGGTATATTACAGTGCAGTAATTTTATATTTCGGTGCAGAGTTTACCAAGGTATATGCCAAGCGGTACGGGGGTGAGATTATGCCAAACGACTATGCAGTATGGATTAAGACCAGGGAGATCGAAATACCCGTACCGCAGGCTGAACTATTTGACTAATTTTAATAGTATTTAAAAATAAGATTTATGAAGCGTATTCTTCTTATAGATGATGACATGGATATGTGCACCCTACTGGGTAGATTTTTGCAGCGTAAAGGGTTTGAAACCGATGCTGCTTACAGCGGCAACAAAGGCATTGCAAAATTTAAAGAACAGCATTTTGATGTTGTATTGTGCGATTTTAGATTAGGTGATAAAGAAGGCCGTGAAGTTTTGAAAGAAATTAAAGAAATTAACCCGCATGCAGTTGTTATTATTATCACCGGCTATTCAGATATCAAGATTGCTGTGGACGTAATTAAGCATGGTGCTTTTGATTACATTACCAAACCATTAATACCTGAAGAAGTATTGAATGTAATTAATAAATCATTGCAGGAGCCCGTTTCCGCAGGCGCTGGTGCCAATACAAAAAGGAGCAGTGGTGCATCTTATAACGACGGAGAATTTCTTAAAGGACAAGCCGGTTCAACCAAAGATTTATATAAGCAAATTGAACTGGTTGCACCAACCAATTACAGTATCATTTTGTATGGCGAAAGTGGCACCGGTAAAGAAGTAATGGCCAAAACGATTCATCTTCAAAGTGCACGCAAGGACAAGCCCTTTGTGGCGTTGGATTGCGGTACACTCTCAAAAGAACTGGTGGGCAGTGAATTATTTGGACATATGAAGGGATCTTTCACAGGAGCTCTTGGCGATAAAGAAGGGCTTTTTGAAGTTGCCAACGGAGGTACTTTATTTTTAGACGAAGTTGCTAATCTTTCCCTGGATATACAAGCATCATTGCTGCGTGTTATCCAGGAGAGAAAATTTAAAAGGGTGGGCGGCAATAAAGAGATAAATGCTGATGTTCGTATTCTGGTTGCATCTAATGAAAATTTGCAGGACGCTTACCGCAGGGGAAAGTTCAGGGAAGACTTATATCACAGGTTTAATGAATTTTCTATAAACATTCCGCCGTTACGCGAAAGGAAAGAAGACATTCCGCTGTTTGCCGATTTCTTTTTGAAACAATCATGCAGTGAACTTAATAAAGAAATAGCTGGTTTTGAAGATGAAGTAATGCAGATGTTTATCAATTACTCCTGGCCGGGTAACCTGCGTGAATTTAGAAACGTAATACGCAGGGCTGCATTGTTAAGCAGCAGTGGTTTAATAGGAAGCAAGGTTTTACCGTGGGAGATGACACAGCACAATCCGTTAAAAGATGACTCAACCGAGGCCGCTTCAACAACGCAGCAGCACGTGTACACGCCAGTTTCATCTTCTGTCCCTGCATCTGCACAGCAACCATTCGATTTAAAAAATGCAGCATCGCAGGCAGAATATGAGACTATCATGAATGTTTTAAAGCAGGTTAATTTTAATAAATCAAAAGCAGCAGATATTTTGAAGATTGACAGGAAAACGCTCTACAATAAACTTCGTGTATATGAATCACACCACCATAACGGGGAATAGTTTCCACAAAAAATGTTTAATTTTTATATGATTTTATAATAAGCCCCTGCCAGTCAGGGGTTTATTCTTTAATGTTTTATATCAATAAAGGGTATATGCTTTGCCTTTTTGTTGTGTACACCTTGATTAATAAACTAAAAACTACTTATATGACTGAGCCCGGAGTAATGACAACATTAAGCTACGTAATAGAAAAATTACGTTTGAAAAGACAAGACCATGAATTTACTATTGCACCCGAAGGGTTTACAATTGGTAATGGTAAATTTTATCAGCCGGAAGATTTAACTATTATAAAAACTTTCCGCTTTGAAGGTGATTCCAATCCATCAGATGCTTCTATCCTGTATGTTATTGAAGCAAAAGATGGTTTGATTGGATACAGTATAGACGCTTATGGTGTTTACAGCAATCACGATGGTGACGGATATGATGATTTTATCCGCAAAATGAAAGTAGAAGATCGGGATGAGCAGCAGATTTTTGAACAACAACCCGTGCTTTCATAGTACTTCTCTTATATTATTTATTAAGCCATTCCAAAAATAAGGGATGGTTTTTTTTATGAATTTATAATAGCAATGTTTCACGCACCTGCAAAAGTTGCTCTGGCATTTTCATTCCTGCACGCAGTATCTTTATCGTTCACCAACCGGCTCATCTCATGCAGGTATTTTCAAACAGGATTACACAACTTTTTAATATTAAATACCCTATTATACAGGCGGGTATGGTTTGGGCCAGTGGCTGGAAGCTGGCCAGCGCAGTAAGCAATGCGGGCGGTTTAGGTATAATAGGGAGCGGCAGCATGTACCCGGATGTATTGAGAACCCATATTCAGAAATGTAAAAGGGCTACTACCTGTCCGTTTGCAGTGAACGTGCCGTTGTTATATCCGGAGATTGAAAAACATATTGCTATTATTATAGAAGAAAAAGTGCCTATTGTTTTTACTTCGGCAGGTAACCCATCAACATGGACAGCTATTTTAAAAAAAGAAGGAATTATAGTGGTGCATGTAGTGAGCAGCAGCAAATTTGCAAAAAAAGCGGAAGCTGCCGGTTGTGATGCCATCGTTGCCGAGGGTTTTGAGGCTGGCGGTCACAATGGAAGGGAAGAAACAACCAGCATGGTGCTTATACCTGCCGTTGCGGCATCTGTACAAATTCCAGTACTGGCCGCCGGCGGAATTGCTACAGGCCGTCAAATGATGGCCGCAATGGTAATGGGCGCGGAAGGGGTGCAAATGGGCAGCCGCTTTGTTGCCAGCAAGGAAGCTTCGTCTCATAATGATTTCAAGAAAATGATTGTCGTAAGTAATGAAGGTGATACGATACTGGGTCTGAAAAAAATAGTGCCGGTACGGTTGCTCAAAAATAATTTCTCAGCTGCGGTGTTAGCGGCAGAACAGCGGGGCGCTACGGCTGATGAATTACTGCAGTTACTGGGCAGGGGAAGAGCTAAAAAAGGAATGTTTGAAGGCGGGCTTGCAGACGGCGAGCTTGAAATAGGCCAGGTCAGCGCTATTATAAGAGAAATACTGCCCGCTGCGGAAATTGTTATAAAAACCTGGCAGGAATTCAAAGAAGCATGCCGCAATCCATTTTGAAAAGATTAACTTTATAAAAGTTATAGTGTGAGTGGTTTTGCGCAGGTAAATATCTTCCTAAACTGCTTTTATGAAATATAAATGTATTCCTGTAATCTTACTGCTGCTGCTTTGTAGCTTTTTTTCTTTTGCCAATAATGTGGGACAACATAAAAAGGACGATGCTGATATGAATGGTATGGTATTAGAAGCCGAAACTGGACGGCCAATAAAAGACGTGAATATTACTGCGTATAACAATACAAAAAAAGAAAAGATTACTACCAGCAGTGCCAACGGCGGCTTTACCCTTACGGATTTAAAACCCGGTGTGTACAGGTTTGTTTTCGAAAAGGAAGGTTTTGAAAAGGTTATCCGCGAAAAAATAATACTTAAGCTAAATGACGCATATCAGCTGAATGTACAAATGGCTGAAGAGGCAAATATTTTTGATATGATGCCTTCTCCGTTGCGGTTTAGCAGCGAATAATACCGTCAGTACATCCTTTACAATAAAATTCCAACATTCACCTCCGGCAATTTGCCCTCACGACTATTGACACTGCTTTAGATTTGCCCTGCATTTAAAAAAGGTAAATAATCATGAAAAAGAATTATTGCAAATGAAATTGGTGAAAGAATAGATTTGTTACCTTCAGAATACGGCGATGATCCCGGATATCACGATGATCACAGATATATCGTCTTATCGCCATCAATATCTTTTCCTCTCTTTATTGTTGCATTTCCTTTTTTAAAATAATGCTTGTATTTATTGGTAATATTATCCGGTTGTTGTTTGCCATTGATGAATAAATTACCGTTTTTATATTCTATGTTATATTCTTCTTTTGATTGCAGCAATCCATCGGCGGCCATTTCGTCCAGCATGGTTTTGTAGCTTCTTAATTCTTCCGTTGCACTTTCTACTCCGGCTTGCGCTTTTTCCAGTTCTTTTCTAAAATCTTTATGAATATTTTCGCTGATTTCTTTTTTGGCTTTCTCAAGACTCTCCTGCATCTTACCCTCATTTAATGCCAATTCCTGTTTGGTTTTTTCCAATTCCTGCTGGATCTTTTCCATATTAATGGTTTTCATTTCAGCTATTGCCTTCTTTGTTGCTTCCATAGATCGCTGTACTTCCATTTCCATTTTTTTGGAATCGATATTATTCTTTACTTCCTCCTGCACCTGCAGCATTTCTTTCTGCATTTTATCCCAGTCGGCCTTCCTGAGTTCAGTTTGTGTTTCCAATTGTATTTTTTGGAGATCGATATTTTTTAAGGCGTTTTCTATTTCAGCATGAATATTTTTAGTATTCAATTCAGCCTGCGCTTTCAGTAAATCTTTCTGCCATTTTTCCCAATCTTTATTTTGCAGTTGCTTGTCAAGATTTTCTTTTGATCGGTTTACTTCGTCAATAATCTTATCGAGGTCTCCGTTGATAACAGTTTTATCTTCTTTTGCGTTTTCTGTTTTCGGGGTTGTGTCCTGTAAGAAATGGTTGTGTACGGAGACAGGATTATTTTGCCAGGCAATACTGGCTGTTCCGGTAAAACAAATAAGCGTAGCCGCCATCCATGCAGTTGATTTTACTTTGTGTAACATAAAAGGTATATTTTTTCAGGTAAAGAGAAATAATTACGAATTCGTTCGTATAAAAATACGACGATTTTCGTATAATGTTGCACCCGGCAATTACTTTTATTTTTTTAATATTTTTCAGCTACCGCAAGAGATTACACTTCTTTGCTTCCGTTGGGAGGGAGATCGGCCATAAAACCATCAGTTTGCTGCTGCCTTTTGCTGGTAAGCAGGCAAACGGGCAAGACAAAAAGCTGTTTCATGAAGAGTAGCTTTTAATGTATGCATGAAAATATTTAAAATATAAATCATGTACAATAACAATTAGCGGGTAGAAAAGAAAAATGTCTGATTTAGGAATTTCTCTTTGCTTTTGGGGAAATAGAAACTGGTGAGCGGTGAGAAAAACGGGGTTACGTTAGCACTTGCACACATAAAGATGAAATATGTATATTGCCAGCGAGATCACACTAATATCTAACGGCTTATCGCTAAAAGCTCAGAACTGGCTTTAACTCTTTCTGAACGCCCATTTCCACATTTCTTTCCAGGTAACTTTTTTGCCGTATAATAAAATACCGGTGCGGTAAATTTTAGCGCTTATCCAGGTGGTGGTTAAAAAGCCAAGGATCAATAATACCATGCTTAAACCCAATTGCCAGTAAGGTACGGTGCCGGGTACCCCAAATGGAATTCTGGCCATCATTACAATGGGGGAGAAGAATGGAATAATGCTGCTCCAGGTAGCGAGCGAACTATCCGGATGAGTGATGGCATTTATCATAATAACGATAGCCAGTATAATGGGCATGGTAATGGGAAACATCAGGCTTTGTGCATCCTGCGGATCTTCATTTACAGCGCTTCCTACTGCAGCAAACAAGGCCGCATAAAATAAGTAGCCAAACAGGAAGTAAAAAATAAAGCAAACAGCTACCAGGAACCAGTTAACGGATGTTAATTCACCAGAAAGTTTTGCAAATACCATCATTGCTTCGTTGCCCTGTGCACTCATTTGCATGCCGGGCACATTTTTATTTACTTCATTTACCTGCATCAGTACATCATGCGGTATCAGCGCTCCAATAATACTTGAAAAAACAGTAATCAGGAGTATCCACATAAAAAATTGCGTCAGGCCTACGGCGCCTATGCCAATTATTTTTCCCATCATCAGTTGAAACGGTCTCACGGATGATATAATCACTTCTGCGATACGGTTTGTTTTTTCCTCCATCACACCACGCATCACCATAGCGCCATAAATAAATAACGTGATGTAAATAAGAAAACTCGCTCCATAGCCTACTATATAGGCCACCATTGAGTTGCCGTTTTGAGAATTGGCGCCGGCACCCACTCTTTTTTCCTCTATTGATATTTTAGCAGATATTTCCCGCACAGAATCTATCGTTGCACTATTGATATTGTATTTTGACAGCAGCATTTCATTTTCTATCTTTTTTCGTACATTATCTTCAATACTGCCGATGGCTGCTATCGCAAAACTTTTCCTTGAATATAATCTCCAGGTGTTTGTATTATTTATACCAGTGTGCGGCGCAAATAAAATAGCCGAATAACCCAGTTTCTCAAAATTATTGGTATCAGCAACCGGATTAAGAACCAATTGGATAGATTTAATACTATCGATGGTATTCTTAAAAACGCCTGAATGATCGATGATAGCAACTTTTTCTTTGTCTGTATTTTTGATGGTAATAAAAACAATAATCCCAATTAAACCCGCAAATAACAGTGGCGTTAAAAAAGTAGATAGAATAAACGTTTTATTTCTAACGCGGGTAAGGTATTCGCGTTTAATGATGAGCCATATTTTATTCATGGATAGTTTTGTTTATGCTACTGTTTGAAACTGCCTGGTTACAGCCGTTCCTTCAACCAGTTTTATAAAAATGTTATTGAGTGATGGTAATATTTCATGAAACTCTTTTACACCCACTTGTTGTTGTATAAAATGTTGCAGCACATCATTGGTAGAGAAGCCATCTTTTATTTTTACAACCAGGCCATTTTCTTCCCGGTCTGTTATATCAAAGGCCGCGCTGCTGCTCACCGGCGGGGAACTATTCAAACCGATGTGAAAAAGGTTCTCTTTGAACTGCTGCCTTACATCGTAAACCGTTCCGTCTAAAATTTTACGGCCTTTATTTACCAATATTATTTGATCGCAGATTTCTTCGACTTGTTCCATACGGTGGGTACTGAAAATAACTGTACACCCGCTCCTGGCAAGTTTATATATTTCTTCTTTTATGAGATTGCTGTTTACCGGGTCAAGGCCGCTGAAAGGCTCATCCAAAATAATAAGTTTTGGTTCGTGCAAAACAGTAATTACAAATTGTAATTTTTGCTGCATCCCCTTGCTTAAATCTTCTATCTTCTTGTTCCACCAGGTTTGCATTTCAAACTTGTTGAACCATACTTTTATTTTTGCGTATGCGTCGGCCCGGCTGAGCCCCTTTAATTGAGCCAGGTAAACCGCTTGCTCGCCAATCTTCATTTTTTTGTACAGGCCACGCTCTTCAGGCATATAACCTATACGCATGGCATCTGCTTCGGGATTAAACTTTTTTCCTTCAAAAATGATTTCGCCTTCGTCTGGAAAAAAAATGCCTGTAATCATTCTTAGCAGGGTGGTTTTGCCTGCACCGTTCGGTCCAAGCAAGCCAAATATGGCACCGGGCTCTATTGAAAAGCTAATGTCATCTACAGCTTTCTGGGTGGCGTAATATTTTTTAAGGTGGTTTACTTGCAAGAGGGGCATGCGGTAAATTTTGGTCAAAGATAGATACAGGTTCTCAGGCTGACGGTGAAAGTTTTAAGAAAGCGGCCAGCCACCAATAAGACGTTTATTACAGTAGATTATTACAATTGCAGCCAGGTTTTTTATTGTGATATGGTTAAAGCCGCAAACCAATCATTGCTTAGCAGGCTTATTTTTTACCACAGCGGTAAAAGAGGTTTACACGTACGTACACTGCGCAACGGCCTCCATTATCCTTGTGAAAAAAAAATCTGTAACGCTGTAGCAGAAAGCTACTTCAGCAGTTCATCCATATTGCGGTTGTTATCGATCTTTCCTTTTGCTTCCAGCATGCGCATGTCTTTGGCATCCTGTAAAAAATTAGACGCAAAGATGAAGGAATTCAATTTTTCGTTTTTGCTGAATATAATATCCTGGTTGCTGCCTTCCCATTCTTTAAGACCCTGGTACATGTAAATAATATTGTCGCCGGTTTCCATCACACTGTTCATGTCGTGCGTATTAACTACAGTGGTTATATTGAATTCCCTGGTTATTTCCTGGATGAGCTTATCAATAACCATGGATGTTTGTGGATCGAGGCCGGAATTAGGTTCGTCACAAAAAAGATATTTCGGATTCAACACAATCGCTCTTGCAATACCAACTCTTTTTTTCATTCCACCACTTATCTCTGCCGGAAATTTTTTGTTGGCATCTTTTAAATTTACCCGTTCAAGCACTTCATTTACCCGTTTTCTTTTTTCGGCATAGGTCCACTTGGTAAACATGTTTAACGGAAACATGATATTCTTTTCAACATTAAGACTGTCGAACAGTGCCGAGCCCTGGAACAACATGCCTATTTGCTGCCTGAGTTCTTTACGCTGTTCTTCACTCATCTCTGTAAAATTTATGCCGTCGTATAATATGTCGCCCTGATCTGGCTCAAACAAGCCCACCAGGCATTTCATCAGTACGGTTTTACCGCTTCCGCTCGTGCCAATGATAAGATTACACTGCCCTGCTTTTAATACCGCACTCACATCATTGAGCACCACTTTATCGCCAAATGTTTTTCTTATATTTTTGAATTCAATCATAACTAGCTTGCTGGATTATTAAGTAACAATTGGGCAAGTATATAATCAGAAAAAAGAATCATGATACAACTTACCACCACGGCCCGTGTACTTGCCCGGCCAATTTCAAGTGCACCGCCTTTAACATAATATCCTAAGTAAGCAGGAATGCTGGATATGATAAAGGCAAAAGTGTAGGCTTTAATAATGGCAAACCACACATTGAACGGGACAAAGTTTTGCATCAGCCCCTTGTCAAAATCAAACGCAGATAAAATTCCCGAACCCAGTCCGGCAATTCTTCCACCCCAGATCCCCAGCCCGGCAGATAATACAACCAGCATGGGTATAACAATCAGCGCCGCAATAATTCTCGGCATTATCAGGTACGCTTTAGTGTTGATGCCCATTATTTCCAGTGCATCAATCTGCTCGCTTACCCGCATATTACCCAGTTCGCTGGCTATTTTACTACCCACTACGCCTGCCAGTACAATACAAACAAGGGTAGGTGCAAACTCAAGTATTACGGTATCTCTTACAATTTGTGCAATGCTTGCTTTGGGAATGATCGGACTGACCAGCTGATAGGCCGTTTGAACGGCAGACACGGCGCCCATAAAGAAAGAAATAATAACCACAATGCCCAGCGAGCCGATGCCAATTTCTGAACATTGATGCATAAATTCTTTCCAGTACACCCGCATATTTTCGGGTTTGGAAAACATTCCTTTCAGCATTAACAGGTAACGGCCCAGTTCTGTAAAAATGTGCATTCTTTATTATTATAAATTTCAGATTTTACAATGGATTATAAAACTCAAAGTAGTCTATTCAAAAGCCTAATTCAAAATTAAAAATTAAAAATAGTTTTATAGGTCTTTACTCACCTTTGTTAAAGCCCTTCCACCAGCTTGCTTTTTTTATGCCGGCAAATGATGGTTCTGATGCCGGTGTTTTGCATTTGATCTGTGCATCAATTACTGACACGAGTGCCATATTGTAAATGGCACGAACAGAACTGCCCAACTGTAATACATGTACTGGTTTTTTCAGACCGAGTAATATAGGACCGATGGCATCCGCACCGCCAACTTCTTTCAGCAAGTTGTATGCTACGTTTCCGGCAGCCAAATTGGGGAAAATAAGTGTATTTACATCCTGGTCAACCAACTCACTGAATGGATAATTATCCCTGAGAATCTCCTTATTGAAAGCGACACTGGCCTGCATTTCACCATCCACCAGCAAAGACGGGTTTTTTTGTTTTACAATTTTTCTTGCCTGTGCCACCAGTTTTGCTTCCGCTGAATCACTGCTGCCGAAATTGGAATAACTCAGCATGGCGATTCTTGGTATCAGGTTGAAGTTGCGTACTTCTTTGGCCACCATCAAAGTAATATCAGCCAGTTCTTCAGCAGTAGGATTAAAGTTCACCGTCGTATCCGCCATGAAAAGCGGGCCGCGTTTGGTTAGCAATAAATACATGCCCGCAATTTTTTGCACGCCATCTTCCGTACCAATTACCTGCAGTGCCGGACGAATAGTATCGGCATAGTTTTTTGTAAGGCCGGAAATCATCGCATCGGCCTCGCCCGTTTCTACCATCATACAACCAAAATAGCTGCGGTTTTTCATAAGTTTTGCGGCGTCATACAGATTTAATCCCTTGCGTTGTCTTTTCAAAAAAAACAAGTCGCCATATTCTTTTCTTTTTTCATCATATTCTTCCAGCTGCGGATCTATAATAGGCATCTCTTCTAAATCAATTCCATTCGATTCTGCAATGGAACGAATCTTTTTTTCATTACCCAGTAAAATAGGATAGGCCACACCTTCGTCTAAACAAATTTGCGCCGTTTTCAAAATCTTTAGATTATCTGCTTCTGCAAAAATGATTCGTTTGGGATCACGCCGGGCTTTGTTGCCAATGATGCGCATTAATTGATTATCGAGCCCGAGCCTTTTATTCAGATTGATGCTATAAGATTCCCAATTGGTGATAATTGTTTTTGCTACGCCACTTTCAATGGCTGCTTTTGCAACAGCCGGTGCAACGGTTGAGAGTAAACGCGGATCCAATGGTTTTGGAATAATATAGGCAGGACCAAATGAAATCGTTTTTTCATTGTACGCCATGTTTACAATATCTGGTACCGGTGTTTTAGCCAGGTCCGCCAGCGCTTTTACAGCCGCCAGTTTCATGGCCTCATTTATTTGGGTTGCACGAACATCCAGCGCACCCCGAAAAATATACGGAAAGCCGAGCACGTTGTTAACCTGGTTGGGGTAGTCGCTTCTGCCAGTGGCCATAATAAGATCATCACGGCTTTCAATAGCCGCTTCGTATCCAATTTCCGGATCAGGATTTGCCATCGCAAAAACAATGGGTCTTTTTGCCATGCTTTTTACCATCTCTGGTGTAACAACATTGCCAACGCTTAACCCGAGAAATACATCGGCATCCTTCATCGCAGCGGCTAGCGTTATATCAGCGGTTTTGGTTGCAATTAACCGGCGATCATCATCCAAATCTGCCCGCTGATCATGTATTACACCGGCAATATCAAACAAGATAAAATTTTCATGCCTGGCACCCAGCGCCAGGTACAATTTTACGCAGGCCATCGCGGCGGCGCCTGCACCATTGACTACAAACTTTACTTTGTCAATTTTTTTCTTTTGTAATTCGAGTGCGTTGAGCAACGCGGCACTGCTGATGATGGCTGTGCCATGCTGATCATCGTGCATCACCGGAATTTTTAATTGGTTACGCAGCTGTTGTTCAATATAAAAACATTCCGGTGCTTTGATATCTTCTAAATTGATCCCGCCAAAAGTTGGTTCGAGTGATTTTACAATCTGTACAAATTTCTCGGGATCTTTTTCGTTGATTTCAATGTCAAACACATCAATATCTGCAAAGATTTTAAACAATACGCCCTTGCCTTCCATAACGGGTTTGCTGGCTTCCGGGCCAATGTCGCCCAGGCCCAAAACAGCTGTGCCATTGCTGATAACGGCTACCAGGTTGCCCTTAGCGGTGTATTTATAAACGTTTTCTTTGAGTGCATAAATTTCTTTGCAGGGCTCGGCAACACCCGGACTGTAGGCGAGTGAGAGATCGCGCTGGGTCTTTGCTTCTTTGGTAGGCACCACTTCAATCTTTCCGGGCCTTCCTTTGGAATGATATTCAAGTGCTTGCTCCCGTCTTAGTTTCTTTTGCATAGGCTATTAAGAATGGCGTGCAAAGTACGAAAATATAGATAGATGGAAGTTTGAAGAAAGATTATGTAGCAGGCAGTGGGAATTCTATTAAACATCGTTGTGTCACTCCCTTCAGCTGGTGGGAATGTTATTGAGCGGTTGCAGCATTTCTGACGCTTGTATTGTAGTAAATTGAACCAGGAACCAAATAAGATATCATGGATGGATAGCGGTTACAGAAAACCATTGAGCCGCCTTTTGTAAAAAGAAAAATCAACAATAAAGCGCTTAAGTTTTTCTTTAGCCCTTTTATTGTTGATTACCGTAATCCGAAAAAATGAATTAAGGATAAACATTCAAAGTTACTTATCGGGTTTTGCGGGCCTTGTATTATAACGGGGAGCATCAAATACAACCACTGGAAAGTGCCTCTCAGTCAATTGAATAATGTATATTACTTTCAATAATACAACATGGGAAATAACAGGCTTATTATTTTATTTTCTGCATTGCTTTTTTTCTTCGTGCAGCTAACAGCACAGGATAGAAATACCAGCTACCTGGCTTCAGGTGGTAAAATGGATCCGCTGCAGGCAATAATGGACATACGGCATTATACCATTGCGCTGGATGTAGATATAGCGCAACAATCAATCAATGGGTATGCCATTGCTGATATTATATTATCGCAACAAACAGATACTATTTTATTTAACCTGGCGCATTTGATGGTTGTGAAAAAAATAACCGTCAATAAGAAAAGCGGTAATTATTTCCAGCAGGGCGACTTTGTTTTTATTACAAAACCGCATGGTTTCGCCGCAGGCAGGCAATCAATCAAAATTGAATATGGTGGTAAACCTCCTGTTGCGGCACATCCACCATGGGAAGGTGGCTTCAGCTGGAAGAAGGATAGCCATGGAAATCCGTGGGTTGTTATAAATTGTCAGTCGGAAGGCGGCGATGTTTATTTTCCCTGTAAAGATTATCCTGGCGATGAACCAAATGAAGGGGTGGATCTTTTTATTACTGTTCCGCGGGGCCTTACTGTAGCCGGACCCGGTTTACTGCAAAGCGTCAAAAATCAGAACAATAATAAAGTGACTTTTCACTGGAAAACAAATTATACCATCAGCAATTACTGCGTCGTGTTCAATATTGCAAAATATAAATTGGTAAGCAGAGATTATACGTCTCTAAGCGGTAATAAAGTACCCATGCAATTTTATGTGCTGGAAGAAGATACTGCATATGCACAGCATGTGCTCGACATCCGGGAGCGGGACACAAAAATACTGGAGAAGTATTTTGGCGAATATCCCTGGATCAAAGAAAAAATTGGCATTGCTGAAGTGCCCAATCCTGGCATGGAACATCAGACCATGGTTACTTACGGAGATAAGTTCAGGTATAAAAAAGTTGCCGGGCAGGATTATTCTGACAACCTTTTTCATGAGTTTAGCCATGAGTGGTGGGCAAATAAAGTTACCAATAAAGACTGGGCGCATATGTGGATACAGGAAGGCATTGCCACCTATGCGGAAGCATTATTTTTTAGAGAGACTGCAGGAGAAAGTGCATACGACAGCATGGAGCTTGTATGGAAAATGCGCATTCAGAATAAAAAGCCGGTGGTACAGGGCGATGAAGTAACTGAAGCCGATACGTATACAGGAGATGTTTATCACAAAGGCGCTTTCTTTATGCATACATTACGGTATGTACTGGGAGATAGCATATTTTTTCCTGCATTAAAGGAACTTGCCACTGATCAAAAATATACATACGATAATTTTGTTACTACCGGAGATGTACAGCAATTATTCAGCAAGCGGTTTGGCAAAGATTTAAAACCTTTGTTTGATTTTTATTTGAGAACAATAAACAGGCTCGAAATAAATGTGCAGCAGACAGCTTTTAATGAATACACAATACAGTCAGCCAACTGTCCTATGCTATTGCCGCTCGAAATAATAACAGACCAAGGTGTAAAAAAAGTTATGTTAGGTAATGAGTCTTTTAAAATAAAAAGCAAAACGCTGCCGGTTATTGATGCCAAAGGATATTATTTAAAAAAAATCAGTATTCTATAAATATTTATTAATTCCAATTCACAAACAGAAAATATTGCAATGAAGCATTTTATTTTTATAATTTTTATACTTGTTGGTTTTACTGGCAACGCACAAAATGCCGCCACTTATTTATTTGTCGGTACCTATACAGATCAAATACCAGCCAAAGGTATTTATGTCTATAAAATGAACCCTGCAAGCGGAACACTTACCGAAGTTGGCACCGGGGAAGATGTTACCAATCCCTCTTTTTTAACCATTGCACCAAACGGGCAATATCTGTACGCATGCACCGATACAAGAATGGTTGTACCGGGCAGTATCAGTTCATTCGAAATCGACAGCTCAACGGGTCACATAAATTTTATTAATAAGCAATCAAGTGACGGCGCTAATCCCGTTTATCTTACTGTTGATAAATCCAATAAGTTTGTTATTGCGGGCAATTACACTGAAGGAAA
Organism: Bacteroidota bacterium; assembly: GCA_040004415.1. Classification (GTDB taxonomy): domain Bacteria; phylum Bacteroidota; class Bacteroidia; order Chitinophagales; family Chitinophagaceae; genus JACMLD01. The sequence goes on from JBDUAY010000005.1 coordinate 32,941, forward strand.
TGTTGCCGTGTTCAATATCAATAGTAATGGAAGTATAAAGCCTGCTGTGCAAACAATTCAATTTACCGGCAATAGTATTAATAAAGAAAGGCAAGAAAAGGCACATATTCATTCAACTGTTTTTTCACCGAACTATGAATATGTTTATTTGCCTGATTTAGGTTCCGATAAAATACATGTATGCAAGTTTAATGCGGGTAATTCAAAGCTGTTGACAGCGATGGATAATTTAACTGTTAAAACAGTGCCAGGCAGCGGACCAAGGCATATGGTTTTTCACCCGAATAAAAAATTTGCCTATTGCATTGAAGAAATGGGTGGAACAGTTTCCGTTTATTCTTATAGCAATGGAAAATTAGCGCCGGTGCAAAGAATAATGTCGAATGCAAAAAATGCTACAGAATACAGTAGTGCCGATATTCATATTTCACCAGATGGATTATTTTTATATACGTCCAACAGAATCGAAAACACCATATCAGTCTTTTCAATTAATAAAGACGGTAAGCTGAAAATAGTTGGGCATCAGTCAACAATGGGCGATGTTCCAAGAAATTTTACGATTGATCCTGCCGGCAATTTTTTATTGGTAGCCAACCAGGCAAGCAACAATATTGTTGTTTTTAAAAGAAATAGTAAGACAGGTTTGTTGAGAAAAACCGGCATTCAAATTAGGGTTCCTTCGCCATCTTGCCTGCAAATGAGAAAATATAGCAAATGAGAAACATACAGATAGTTGTATGCAGACGATAACTACAGTAATCAATCAAAATAAGTAATGTCGAATATTCAATTAATTATAGAAGAACGTGCTGCCAATATTGGAAATTTTATGGTGGGCCGGTTGTTGCCGTTCAGGCAAAAAAGGATGGTGGGACCATTTATTTTTATTGATCACATGGGGCCGGTAGCATTAAGTGATCATGAAAATTTTGATGTAGGTCCGCACCCGCACATCGGGCTGTCAACGCTTACTTTTCTTTTTGAAGGAAGTATACTCCACAGGGATACACTGGATAATGTAGTTGAAATACAACCCGGTGCAGTTAACTGGATGACGGCAGGAAAAGGCATCGTGCATTCAGAAAGAACACCCGAATACTTGCGTCTTTCTGCGAAAAGTATGCATGGTTTGCAGATATGGGTGGCGCTGCCAAAAGAGCTGGAACAAATGGAGCCGGAATTTTTTCATATTGATAAAGAACAAATTCCTGCCTGGAATGATGGTGATATTCAATATAAATTGATAGCAGGCGGGGCCTTCGGAAAAAAATCGCCCGTGCCTGTGTACAGCAAATTATTTATGATCGAAATAAAAAGCAATAGCAGGCAAACATTGAACCTGGGCAAAGAACTGTATGGCGAATCAGGCTTGTATATTTTGCAGGGAAGTATTGAAAGCGATGGAAACGTATTTGGGCCAAAACAAATACTGGTAGCCAATAACAGCACCTTGTGTTCGTTTACAATAGAAGCAAACAGCATCCTCTATATTTTCGGTGGCGAGCCATTCCCCGAAGAGCGTTTTATTTATTGGAATTTCGTTGCCAGCAATTATGATCTAATAGAAGCGGCCAAACAAAACTGGCTTGATCAAAAAATGGGAACGATAAAAAATGAAACAGGATTTATTCCACTTCCGCCGCCAGTGACCGGCAGTCATTTTCATGAAAAGAAATAACATTCAAACAATTATGATTTTATAAGATTATCATCATTTCTTTTCCATGCGTAGTTTTTCTACGATGTCTCCCAAATGGATTTCTTATGCTATCAATGGTAAAACCAAAGAATATCCTCACAACTTGCGGTGGTCCCAAAAATAAATTTTGCAATTCAAAAATCTTTTATACTTTTACAGTGTACTATTTAAATAGTACACTAAAGCACTATATATGATAGACATTCAAAACCTGCACTTTGCTTACCGGAGGAAGCCGGTTTTTACAGGATTGAGCCTGCAGTTGCAACCCGGTCATATTTACGGCTTACTGGGTAAGAACGGTACCGGCAAATCAACGTTGTTGCGAAATATCGCGGGCCTTTTATTTCCAGATAAAGGAAACATACAGGTACTTGGTTTCACACCAGGTAAACGTCAACCCGCGTTTTTACAGGAAATATTTATGGTGCCGGAGGAATTTTATTTGCCCGATGTTCCGCTTTGGAACCTGATTCAGTATCACGCACCTTTCTATCCGAAATTTAATAAGGCGCAATTTGAAAAGTATATTGCGGAGTTTGAAATTCCGGCCGACAGCACTTTGCAGAATATGAGTTATGGCCAAAAGAAAAAAGTGCTGATCAGTTTTGGACTTGCCAGCAATGCTTCGATGTTACTGATGGATGAACCTACCAACGGTCTTGATATTATGAGCAAGAGCCAGTTCAGGAAGGTTATGGCCAGCGCACTGGATGAAAGCAAATGTATCGTCATCAGTACGCACCAGGTTAAAGATTTAGAAAACCTGATTGATAGAATTACCGTTATTGACGAAGGGAAAATATTATTCGATCAAACAGTAGACGTTATCAGCCGTAAACTTTCTTTTCAGATCTCATTCGATAGTGAAGAAGTAAAGCAAGCACTGTACAGCGAATCTTCGCTGCGGGGTTCTGCTATTATTACGCGCAATACAGCAGCTGAAGAAAGTAAACTCGATCTCGAATTATTATACAAGGCCATTATATTAAACGGCCCCGCAGTTACATCCGTTTTTAAAGATTAAACCAACATTATGAATCAATCATTCGATGCCGGACGCTGGTGGCTACTGGTAGGCAAACACTGGTCGGAAAATAGAAAAAAATATACGCTTTCGCTCATTGCGATTGCAGGTCTTTTATTGCTATGGTTCATTGTTATGTTAAGCACTGACGGCTATCACGGCATTAATGCTTCCATGCAAAGTTCTACGTATTATTTTGGGCTTTTTATTGGAGGCTGTATGTATGCAAGTGTGTTGTTTGCAGATCTGGGTTCAAAGACGAGGGGGCTTAATTATCTTACTGTACCCGCATCTCATTTCGAAAAATTACTGTGCTCGTTGTTTTATGGAGTTGTGGTGTTCTTTGTATGCTACACCGCGATATTTTTTGTAGTTGACATATTAATGGTAAAAGCAATGAATGCCGTTGCGTACGGTCATTGGATAAAAGGCCACGCAAGCGGTGATGTTTTTGTTCCTCAAAAGATATTCAATGTTTTTTATCAGCCAGAACATTCCCGGGTGTCCAATGATTTGGTTTACTTGCTGCTAGGGTATTTTGTATTACAGGCAGCTTTTATTGCCGGCTCTGTTTATTTTGCCAAATTCAGCTTTATAAAAACAGTTATTTCACTATTGTTGATTGGATTGTTTATTGCGTTCTTTATTGGCAAAGTAATAGTGCCCATTTTACCGCCTGGTAATTATTATCATGGTATTACCAGCTACCAGGTGCTGACATATAAAAACATGCCGGGTAATGGTATTGTGATATACAGCGATGCTGCAACAGATAAACTAATAACGCTTCCCGAATGGATTGGTGATGTATTACTTTTCTTGTTGAAATTTGCCTTTGCCCCGCTGCTATGGGTGGCTGCTTACTACAGGCTCAAAGAAAAAGAAATTTAAGGCGGTTAAAATTTATTATTATGCAATTCAGAGAATCACAAGCTATATACCTGCAGATCGCCGATTATGTTTGCGAGAAAATATTGCTGAAAGAATGGAAGACAGATGAGCGTGTTCCTTCTGTGCGGGAACTGGCCGTGCAACTGGAAGTAAACCCCAACACTGTAATGCGTACGTTCGATTTTTTGCAGCAGCAGGAAATTATTTATAACCAGCGTGGCATTGGATATTTCGTTTCGGCAGCTGCTTATAAAAATGTATTGCAATACCGCAAACAGGAATTCAGCGAAAAGGATCTTCCCAATATATTTCGCAACATGTATTTACTGGGCATGGAACTGGAAGAATTGAAACCTCGTTTCGATAAATATAAAAAACAGCATTTCTCAAACTGACACATTTAATTATATGAAAGCAAGTAATAAAATATTAATAGGCATTTTCGGTGCGCCACTTGTTATCGTTACGTCGCTCAATATTGCGCTATACGCAAAATATAAAACTGGCAATTATATTGCTATGACGAAAGTGCATGAGGATCGCTATCTGCATATTCCAATGAAAAAGATCAGCAGTGTTGCGGTATATGGCTTAAATAACTTCAATATTATACCGGCTGATTCTTTTAAGCTGGAAATTGAAAAGGGTAATGAAAGTCATCTCCGCTATGCTATTAATGGAGATTCATTAATTATACACGGAGATTCAATTGTTCCACATCCTGGCGCCTCAGACGAGATCCATCGCAGCGATCAATCGGTCAATTTATATTTGCCAGCTTCAATAGCTATCAGTGCTGATAATTCTGAAATTAATTTAAATGGAGTTAAAGACAGCCTTAAAGCGAAATCATATCATATTATACTTGCCAGGTCTTCAAGTTTAAAAGTAGCGCAAAATGGAGATGATTCAAATCATGTGTATTTTAACGCGCTTACAATACAGGCGCAGGCAACCAGTATAGAATTTACTGCTTACACTCATATGCATGAGCTGCAGCTTACAACTATTGCATCTTCATTTACAGACAATGGCGCATCCATTGATAAGTTGATGATTAATGCGGACAATGTATCCGGCATATCGTTGAAGGGGGATAACCTGAAGAAATTGAATATGGTGCATTAACCAGGCTCCCGGTATGATAAGATCGAAATCTTTCTGCTTGGCGGTCACATGCTTAACCATCATTCCTTTGCTGATTACAAATATTATAAAGCATAACATTGATTGGCGTTGTTGATACAAACGCCGGTTTGCCCATTATCAAAAACTCTTTTTGCCATCAACTGGATAAATAGTTAAGCCGAAATTGAAATTGCCAGTATTGTTGCCTGCAGATATTATTTATCCATTACAGACAATTCAATATGCGATGGAAATTTTGCTGACCGGTAAATGCTTTGCGTTGCTTTAATAAAATCAGTTTCTGTTGCTTCAAAAATATTCGGAACATATTTCTGGGGGTTGCGATCAATAATAGGAAACCAGCTGCTTTGAATTTGCACCATTATTTTATGCCCCTTTTTAAATACATGGTTGATGCTGTGCAAATCAATACTATAAGATTCTACTTTATTGGGCGTCA
>JBDUAY010000138.1:0-12599 GCA_040004415.1 Bacteroidota bacterium
TGAAAACGGCCCTCGTAACGGAGGGCTGTTTTTATTTTGTGGCGTCAGCCTGCTATTTGCAATCATAGGCAATCTGGCTTGAACCATAATAATACCTGTATGCAAACTGCAGGTTTAAACCGTAAACAATACCGCCGGATACATTCGTTGCATGGAAATTATAATTGACAGGCAGACTGTAGGTATTGTACGAAGATGCAGCTACAGCATTATTCACGCTGTAATCCCTGTCGATAAACATCCAGATTTTATTGGTCCGCCGGGGATTTAAATTATTATCGTATAAATAACTGTACGGAATACCTTTTCCATCATTATCATATTTTGATAAATTACCCTTCTGGTCGTATAAATAACTTATAACATCACTAAAGATAGATGGATAGATATATACTTCTGAATCTGCTGCAACCCGGTTAAGATCGTCGTAATGCAGGTAGCTAATTCGTTTACTATGATAATTGCTGAGTGTACTATATACCCCAAAAACATATTGCGTATCTGTAGCAATGCGGTTCTGGCTGTAACCATAATGATGAACAAATTCAAAATATCCGTTAGCATAAATACCGCTGTATTCTATCAGCCTGTTCTTGTAGTCATATGTGAAAACAAGGTTGGGATCGCCCGTGCCACCCGATCGATTGGTCACACTTACAGGATCATTGTTACTGTTGTATTTGAAAAGATGTGTACTAACTACACCGGAAGGCACGGGCTGATTGGCTATTTGTTTTATCCTGCATCCGGTGTAAACATTTGCCGCATCTGCGGGGTTTAACGGGTCCGGCACCTTGATGCAGCCGCTCAATTGAAAAAGAATCATAACGGCAATAAATAACCTAAGGCAATTAGTTTGTATTTTGTACATAAGAAAAATATTTGGTTTCAAAATGGGGTATACTATTTATTTGCAATCGTATGCAATATCAAGTGCGCTGTTATAATAAAATGGACCAACCGTCATATTTAAGGGACTTTTTGAAGGAAACCTAAGCGGAAGACCAATGCTATTATATTTAGTTGCCAAAGAAGGATTGTTTACGCTGTAGTCTCTTTCGATAAACATCTATATTTTATTGGTGCGGTTTGGATTCAACTTATCATCATATACATTTTCACCATTCCGGAGATTACCGGCAGTGTCATAAAAAAAAGTTTGCCCATTTACAATAGCGGTTGCATCCGGATTGGGTATTGGCGAATCTTCTATAACACGGTTAAGGTTATCATATTGAGGATAAACAATACGTTTAAATGCGTAACTGTCCGGCACACCATATGAACCAAAAACGTAGACAGTATCTATCGTAATCAGGTTATGGGTGTACCCGTAGCGGTGCAAATTGTCGTAAGAGCCATTTGAATACAATCCAACATATTCAATCAGCCTGCCTTTATTATCATATTTAAAATAAAGGTTTGGATTGCCTGTGCAAGCTTCGCCTGCATGGATGTAACTTACCGGGTCATTGGTGCGGTTATATGTAACAGGTTCCCCGCCAATACTTCTTATTCTGCATCCGGTGTAAACATTGTTGCCATCCCGCGGGCCAAAATTGGGAGGCGGTTTGATGCAGGAATTTAAAAAAGAGAACCCAAGGGCAATCGTACAAGCTGCAAAAGCATGGTTTGCTTTTTCATAATAAATGTTTAAGGGGTTAACGATAAATTTATCTGCTTGCTACTTTGCAGAGCCGGTAATACGATTAATCAGTGCGGGGTAAGAAACAGCGAAGGAAGATTTTCAAATGGCGGATTGACTAACTAAAGTTAATGTAATGGCAGCTTTCTGCAACATTAATATTGTTTACTATTTTTTTAGTTTCTTCTTAGATTTGTAAAAAAACACAATGCCCGGTAAAAATGATATCGTTGCCTCAGGTCCTTTTCTGAACTATATTAATAAGGCCCAAGACGCAGACGTTGAAAAATCTATCCGCCAAAGCACAAAAGCATTTAAGAAATTGCTGAAGACCATTCCCCCTAAAAAAAGAAAACATGCTTATGCAGAAGGCAAATGGACCATTAAAGAAACACTGCAGCACCTCATTGATGCGGAACGTGTATTTGCTTATCGTGCGCTACGAACAGCCAGGCTGGATGCCACGCCAATGCCCGGTTTTGATGAAAATAACTGGGCCGGGGTTGCGAATAAAAAAGACCGGAAATGGAACGGGCTGGTAAAAGAATTTATGATCGTCCGGGCTTCTACCGAATTGCTGTTTGAAAACCTGGGGGATGAAGAGTTACTGTTTGCCGGCATGGCCAGCAATCTCCCAATTAACGCACTTGCGCTTGGTTATGTAATAGCCGGTCACACCCAGCATCATATTGATATTATTAAGGAGCGGTACCTATAACCCTGATCATCTATTTATTCACCCATTTGGATACAACTGATCTTCACTTCGGCGCATTGCTGCACAGAAACGTATTAATAGATGGTTTTAGCGGCGTTATTATTCCGTTCATTGGCATTAAGCTAATTGAGCGCCTGGTTTCAGATTAAACATTGGGCTAAAGCCCAGGGTTAAAAAAAGAAGATCGCAGGATATTACCAGAGCTACGAATCCAGTTTTAACCCTAACCGATAAAAAATTAACGCGAGGCCCCGGTGAATTTAATCCATGATTTTAGTTAAAATATTGAAAAATAATGCTTGAATAAACCCACGGCTTTAGACTTGGGGAATTGAAGACTAAAAGGCTGGCTTTAGCCATTTAACCTGGCTAAAAATTAAGATGATGATTGGCCTGGTAATCAATAAAGGCAGAAGCAGGAAACCATTCTGAAAAGGGTGGCAACAAACCCGACTGCTATATATCCCCTAAAAATTTCACGTCTGCCGCACCTGTCGTCTTAGTTGTGCACATATTTATCATTAACAAAATAATTTTCCAGGAACAACGTTTTTGTTCAAATATCCTGTAAACAGTAAACACTTACCGACCACATGAAAAATCCTACTAAAATTTTTTTCTTCTTTATCGCCGTTACCTACACCATTTTTTACGTCATTGCGGCCATCGTTAGCTAAACTTTTTCTTACTGATTCACTGCTGTATTTTTGATGCATGTTACCAGCCCCAACAATGCAGATCAGGCAAATTCAACCAACCGATAACACGGCACTGGCCGTTATTATAAGAAATTCACTGGCCGAATTCGGCGCCAATAAACCCGGCACCGTTTATTTCGACCCTACTACAGATGCTTTATATGAACTTTTTCAAACGCCCGGGAGTTTTTACCTGGCGGCAGAAGAAGCTGGCCAGTTATTGGGCGGCGCTGGTATTTTTCCCTCTGCCGGATTGCCGAACGGCGTTTGTGAACTGGTAAAAATGTACCTGGATAAAGATGCCCGGGGAAAAGGGCTTGGACGTTTGCTCATAGACAAATGCCTGCAAAAAGCAAAAAATTTTGGTTACAAAAGCATTTACCTGGAAACCATGCCGGAACTTGGCAAAGCAGTAAGGGTATATGAAAAATTCGGCTTCCGTTATTTAACCGGCCCGATGGGCAATACAGGACATTTTGGATGCGATGTGTGGATGATAAGGGAAATTTAATTGATTTCTGATGTGATGATATCTGATTTCTTCCATTTCATTATTCCTGAGTAAAATCAATGTTGTTTTTCGATGCCGGATTTTTTCAGTTCGGATACCCCCACTGAATCACGGCAAAATCGAAAATAGGCTGAATTCTTTTACAGAATATTCCCGGTAAAACAAATACGTTGGAGAGGGCAGGTTGCCAGCATAAATAAAAGCATCGCCGGATAAAACAAATCAACAATCAAAAAATCAGACATCAAACATTTATTCATTTATCTCCCCCGTACTCTTTCTACTTCACTGCCCAATAAATGTACCTGGAAACCAAGGCGGAACAAAAATCCGTTCTCAGTAGGAGATCCCTGCACTTTTGTATGTTCATAACCCGCAACACCTTCTAAAGCCACATTGCTGTTGATAAAAAAAGCACCACCAGCACCAAGGAAAAACTTACCTGTTGTATTCGTGTTTTTTGAGAGTGGCGTAGTGGTTACCAGGTTACCCAAGTTATATTCGGCGTGGAAAAACGGCTTAAAATTAGAATTCTTTAAATTAATATAATACCGTGCGAAAGGACCTGCACTTACAACCGACGTTTTTGTATCGCCAACTTTTCCGAAATTCAACGCAACGTCAGCACCCACCACAAAATTCTTAGCGACAAAATATCCACCCATGGGCTGCAGGGTAAACTGGCTGTTATTGGTAGCCGTACTGATAGCGATATTTCCCCCCACCATCCAATCTCCTTTTTCTGTTTGCGCATTTACTGCACTAGCCATTACCGTTATAGCTAAAACACTCATTATTATTTTTTTCATAAACATTTTTTTAGATTTATACACAACCCGTGGAATGATTCACCCCACGCCTACCTTCTCAGACAGAAATAAATATACCGAAGTTGCATGCAATTATTTTTCAGGACACTTTCTTTACCTCATAAACAGGGCTGAACAAATATAATTTCCCGGTTTTTACTTCCACACACTGAAACCTTTTTCTAAGCCGCGGTCCTTTTTTAAAAACCTTTCCATCATCCAGCGCAAATAAAGCGCCCTCCGGCAGTTCTTCTACCAGCAGTGTACCAGCGTGTTTTTTATCGTACCGCCGAAGTACCCGCATCAGCCCTTCATCTGCACAACTACTGGCCGGCAGATTGTTTAAAGAAGATGTAAGTGATGCCAGTATATCTGCAGGAAAAATATTCATTTCTAAAAATTGCAGCAACAACATTTTATATAGCTGTTTCCACTCCCGGCCGTGTGCCTGCACGCGATTGCCATATTCAAGAAAAGTAACCAGGTGGGCGAGTTCGTGTACCAGTGTTATTAAAAACGCATACTGGTTGAGGTTACCATTCACACTGATGCGGTGCGCGGCATTGTTATGGGCATGACGGTAATCGCCCAATACCGATTTTCGTTCTTTGGTAATAGTTAAATGCACCTTATAGCGCTCCAGCAAAGCAAGCGCCGGTGCCGCAGCAATTGCGGGCAAATAATTTTGAAGGTATGTTAACGGATATTCCTGTTTAGGCATTCCTGCGTGCTTTGTTCCACTGCATCAGGCTACGCATTTCAAGCAGGGTATAGATAAAATAAAAGAAAACGCAGATTAAGATACCCGGCTTATTAACTTTTTCCCTGTTCGTAAAAACATATATCAGGATAGTAATAATGCAGACCAGCAATTTAAGAAATAAGCCACTGTACGTATTGCGGAGAAAGCCCGGGGTAGTGGGATGCGCCATGGCGCGCTGGTATAGAAGCAGGGATGCAGTGCTAACGGCAAAAAGAATAAGGTTACCAATAATAACAACAGTCTGATCTACGCCCCAGCCTTCCAGCCGTTGTCTGCCCAGTATTAAAAATGCAGTTATAATAGCAAAAACGATCAGCAGCGGCGCGGCGGATCGGTTAACGGATACTTTGTTTGTCATTTATTTTTTTGGGCCGGTTTCTTTCACAATTTTGTATAATATGGCGGCCAGTACCAGCAAAGGTAACAACCATGACAATATCGGAAAAGAAAGCTTCAGCCATTTATCGGCTTTTAACCCGATAAACACGGCTATGCCAAGGCTTACCAACATCTGTGTTGCAAGTCCGGCATAGCGCATTAAATCTTTATTGTTATTTGAGGACGGCTGTGGCATCACTTTTTTCAAACAACTTTGCATCCACCTTTTTCTCTTCTGCTGCAACAGATGCAATGATGTTCATATGGCACTCTCCGTTGAAAGTAGCCGTTGGTTCTACCTGCAGTTTGCCCGCATGTATGTTGCCTTTAATTACGCTGCTGCCTTTTAACTGCAACAGTTCCTTTACTTTAACCGCACCTGTTACTTTGCCAAGGATATCAGCCTGCTGGCCGTTAATATCTCCCTGTACAATACCGTTGGCACCAATAATAACTTTTGCTGTACTGTTGATGTTACCAACCAGGGTGCCATCAATACGTAAGTCTGAATTGGAGTTAATATCTCCTGTGAGTGTAGTGCCTGCGCTGATAAGGCTGGCAGCATTGCTTCCGCTTGTTTCAGCGAAAAATTCGGATTTGGATTTTCCTTTAAACATAGTATTGGGATTTTAATCGTTTCTCTTTTGATATTGGATATATGCTGAACCGTTATTCTAATCGTTTATCTTTTCCGGCGCTGGCAGGTTGAGCGCCGTTGTATCAAGCTTTACGGTAGAACCACCCTGCAATACAACCCGCAAACTCTTTAAATACTCGTCTTTATACATGACTGCATGCTCTAACGAATCGGTACGTATTTTTAGTTCACGAAGCTCCCGGGTATTATTCACATCTCCGTAACCAGGGATATAAAGCTTAAGTGGCGTGAATACAATTAACGCCACTGTCAGCCCCGTAAGCACAACAAATATTGTGCTCAATAATATGTATACGCTCATTCTGGATAACTTAAAAGTCACCACCTCTTCATAGGTATCGTCGTTCATTACCACCAGGCGGTAGCGGTTACGTAATCTTTTCAGGGTTGTATCGGCATCAAAAAGTTTTGCCATAGTGTAAAATTGCCTTAAAGTTAGCCAAATCTGTGAGGATTCCTGATTTTGGGATTTTGAGATTTTGGGATTTCGCTGATTGCAGATAAAAAACTGATTATAAACGCATTTATTGCCCATTCCAAAGATAAAAGTCATTACTATTGCTAATTTTATTACCTCAATAAATCAGGCAACCATTCATGCTTACATCCAATTAAAAGTGGTCGTCTTTTTCCTACTGCTCAACGTGGATAAAAAAAATCACAAAATCACTAAATACCTGCATGAGAAATTGCAATAAATTTGCTGAAAATCAGTTATTAAGAGTTTAGCTTGCGGCGCAATGATTTATAAGAACCTGACACGGATAACAGCTATTATATTATTATTTATTTCCCCACCGGTTGTGCACGCACAAATTGGTGGGCTTAGTTTCGATCTGCCCCATCCAAAAAAGTTTGAAAACCGCCGGCTTCCATCAGAAAAAACTGGTGAAAAGAAGTTTACCATTCCACGCAGGTTCATGCAGAATACCACCTCGCACTACAATTTCTTTTTTAATGCCAATGAAAAAATAAAAGATGTCCTGGCACGCGCCAAATCATCTCACAAAGACGACTATACCAAACTTCTCTCTTTTTATAATTACAGTTTTGAAGAAACATCGCGGTTTAAAACCGACCTGGATTCTGTCATTTATAAATCTACTGCCGGGATTTTATTGCATGATCTGCGCAGTAACTGGGTAGATAATTTTTATCTTTTGATGGGGAAAGCTTATTTCTTTAAAAAAGATTTCGATACGGCATACCGCACTTTTCAATACTTAAACTATGCTTTTTCACCCAAAGAAAAAGATGGTTATGATAAGGTGATTGGAAGTAACAGCAATGCAGATGAAGGCGGAAGCGCTTTTTCCATTGCCACCAATGAGAAGACCAATATTGCAAAGAAATTATTATCGCGCCCGCCCAGCCGTAATGAATCATTGGTATGGCAAATAAAAACATTCATCGCCAATGATGAATTGCCGGAAGCGGCCGGGTTGATACAAACACTTAAATACGATCCCGTTTTTCCGTCCAGGTTAAGAGATGATTTGAATGAAGCGCAGGCCTGGTATTTTTATAAACAACAAGCCTGGGACAGCGCGGCCGTTTACCTGGAACAGGCATTGGGCAATGCAACCAATAAAGCAGAAAGAGCCCGCTGGGAATACCTGATAGCACAGTGCTACGAAGCAACCCATAAGCATGATTTGTCGCAGCAATTCTACGAGCGCGTCATTAAACATACTATCGACCCGGTAATGGAAGTATACGCGGTTCTAAATGCTATCCGTCAAAGTGAAGGTACCGATGCAAAAGCCATCCAGGATGCAGTTGATGCATTATCGAAGATGGGGCGCCGCGACAAATATGTTATTTACCGCGATATTATTTATTATACGGCGGCACAAATAGAACTCGACAGGAAACAAAATGCTGCAGCAAAAGTCTTCCTTGAAAAAAGTATTAAATACAGTATTAATAATTTGCAGCAAAAAAGCAGATCATTTCTTGCGCTTGCCAATATAGATTATGCAGAAAGAAATTTTGTTGATGCCAGACGTTTTTATGACAGCACAGACATCAGTACCATTGCACCTGAAGATGTAGAAGCTTTCAGAACCCGCAAAAATGCGCTTACAACAATTGCCAATCAGCAAATGATTATTATCCGGCAGGATAGTTTGCAAAAAATTGCGGCTATGCCAGAAGCCGAACGTACCGCTTTTTTAAAGAAGACGCTAAAGCAGCTGCGCAAACAACAGGGTTTAAAAGAGGATGATAATTTTGGCAATGCCAATCCGGGTTTTGCAGGTTCTGCCAATAACGCGCCGGCTGATCTCTTCGGGTCATCTACTGCAAAAACAGACTGGTATTTTGCCAATACCTCGCTAAGGTCAAAAGGGTTTAACGATTTTAAATCTAAATGGGGCAACAGGCCCAATGCAGACAACTGGCAAAGAAGCGCAGCTATTAAACAAGGTGCAGCAGCCAGGAATAATCCGGCAGATCCCAACCAGCCGGGATTAACCGCTGCCCAGGCCGCCGAAGCAGCGAAGCCTTTAACGCTTGAAACATTAAAAGATAGACTTCCACTGACCCCCGAAAAATTGAAAATCTCCAATGATTCCATTATGCGGGCGCGTTTTGAAATGGGCCGGGCATTGCAGGATAACCTGGAAGAATATGCAGACGCAATCGAAGTATATGAGAAATTGCGCAGCCAGTTTCCTGATTCACCTGTAGAAGAACAAACACTTTTTAATCTTTACTACTGTTATAAAAAAACAGGCAACGAACAGAAGATGGCGGAGATGAAAAATTTGTTGGAAACAAAATTTGGCAAAGGCAAACTCAGCGGCATTATTAAAAATCCGGTTCCCGCAGATTCAGGCCGTAAACAAGAAGGCACGCAGGTGTATGATGAGGTATACAATCTTTTTATTGAAGGCAAATTTGATGAGGCATTAAATAAAAAACGTACTGCAGACAGTTTATTCGGTAAACATTACTGGAGTCCGCAATTATTATATATTGAAGCTGTTTATCATGTACACCAGCGCGAAGATTCTGCAGCAAAAGTTGTGTTGAATAATATAAACACACTGTACCCTAATACACCGATGGCTGCGAAAGCAAAAACGATGATAGACGTACTGGGAAGACGTAAGCAAATAGAAGATTATTTAACCAAATTGAAAATTGAAAGGCCAAAAGAAGACAGCACTGCGGACCCGGTTATTGTGTCAGGGGCCGCACCTTCAGCAGCCATTGGAACACCAATGGTACAGGGAAAAGTAATTATAAAAACCCCGGTGCGCACGCTGATAACAGATTCAGCACAAACAGCGAAAAGAATAGCCGACAGTTTGCTGGCGGCGGCAAAGAAGCCCGTTGTTCCTGCAGCAGCGTCATTTTTAAATGCACCTGCGCAACCGCATTATGTAGTACTGGTGATGAATAAGGTAGACCCGGTTTATGTAAGTGAAGCAAAAAATGCATTCGACCGCTATAACAAGGAAAAATATTATAACAAGCAAATCGATATAACGCCATTGCCGCTGACAGATGATGTACGTTTTGTGCTGATAGGCAAATTTGAAAATGCAGCTGCTGCGCTTGATTATTTAAACAGTACGCGCAAAGTAGCCGGTTCAGAAATTATTCCGTGGATGCCAGCGGCGAAATACTCCTTTATTATTATTAATGATAGTAACCTGGAAGTGTTGAAGAACAGTAAAGATGTTCCGGCGTATAAAAAATTCCTGGTACAAAATTTTAAAGACAGTTTTAATTAAGCTATTAGCTTTTAACTATAAGGCATTAGCCGATTAAACCAATAGTTCAGTGTTAAAAAGTTAAAGTACTAACAGCTAACGGCTAATAGCTAACAGCTGGTGCCTATTTCCTATTTTCGGGTAAGATTTTTGCTTCTATCGCTATATTCATTTTAATTATTTATGAAAAAATCAGTTCGTATTTTCTGGGCGATAACAGGTATTGGCACCGGAGTTTGTATTCTTTTCCTGGTATTGCTCAATTATGGGGTATTTGGAGAGATGCCATCGTTGGAAGAATTAGAAAATCCGTCTGTTCTACAGGCAACAGAAATTTATGCCAATGACGGTTTTTTAATGGGCAAATATTATCTCGATCGTGGCAACAGAAGCAATGTAAAATACAGCGATATATCAAAACATGTAGTAGATGCATTAATCTCCACAGAAGATGTGCGTTTTTATGATCATTCCGGTATTGACGCCAAAGGATTAATACGGGCCGTGGTTCACCTTGGCAGCGACGGCGGAGCCAGTACCATTACGCAGCAGCTGGCAAAAAACATGTTGGGCCAGGGGTCTAAAAGCCTGTTTCCGCGCATGATGGAAAAATTGAAAGAACTTATTATTGCAGTAAAACTAGAACGTAATTTCACGAAGGAAGAAATTCTGGCGCTTTATCTGAACGTGGTTCCGTTTGGTGATAACATTTATGGTATCCGCAATGCTTCACTTGCTTTTTTCCAGGTAGAACCTGATCGGCTTGACGTTGTAGAATCTGCTGTGCTGGTTGGTATGCTGAAAGGAAATTCCCTGTACAACCCGCGTATTCACCCGCTGGCTGCTTTTAACAGGAAAAATACTGTCATTGATCAGATGCAGAAAAACAATGTGCTGACTGCACCGGAAGCAACTGCCTTGAAATTAAAACCCATACCATTAAAATATAAAAAGCAGGATGAGAATGCAGGTCTTGCCCCTTATTTCAGGGATCAATTGCGGGGTGATGTAAAAGCATGGTGCAAAGCACATGTTAATCCGGCAACCAGTAAACCATATGATATTTATCGCGATGGTTTAAAGATTTATACAACTATCAATCCGCGTATGCAATTGTATGCAGAAGAAGCAGTAGCGCGCCACATGCCCACGCTGCAAAAAGTATTGAACGGACAAGCTTCGCTTAAAACAGGAAAAATCTGGAAAGAGCATGATAATATTTTACAGGCTGCTATGAAAAATAGTGATCGCTGGAAAAATATGAAGGATGAAGGCATGGTTGACGCCGATATAAAAAAATCTTTCTATACAAAAACAGAAATGAAAGTTTTTGCATGGAATGCACAGCGTGAAAAAGATACCATCATGACGCCGTTTGACTCTATTAAATATCAACGGCAAATGCTGCAAACTTCTTTTATGGTAATGGACCCCATCAGCGGTGAAGTAAAGGCCTGGGTGGGCGGCATTGATTTTAAGAACTTCAAATTTGATCACGTAAACATTGATACCAAAAGGCAGGTCGGTTCTTCTATCAAACCGTTTTTATATTGTGAAGCGATTGAAGAAGCCGGCTTTACACCGGAAACACCAGTCGAGAACCAGGCGCAGAATTTTCCGGGTTTTGGCATGGTGCCGTCAAAAGGTCTGTGTGGAAAATTACCGCCCGTTGTAACCATGTCTACCGCATTAACATGGTCACTGAACTGTGCATCGGCTTATATCATGAAACAGGTAACGCCACAACGTTTTTCCAATTTTATTAAGCAAATAAATATTCCAACAAAAGTAGAGCCCTACCCTTCTATGGCGCTGGGCGCCTGTGATCTTTCTATGTACGAAATGCTATGGGGCTATACCATGTTCCCCAACCGCGGCATCAATACAAAACCCATCTACATTACCCGTATAGAAGATAAGAATGGCAACGTGCTGGAAAGTTTTCAAACAACCATGAAACAGGTTATCAGTGAGCAGGCAGCCTACACCATGGTGAGAATGATGCAGGGACCGGTTGACTTTGGAACGGCAGCGGGATTGCGTGGCAGATTGGGCGCAGCCGAAATGGGTGGCAAAACGGGTACCACCAATGACAACTCTGATGCCTGGTTTCTCGGTTATACACCACAGCTATTAGCAGGCACCTGGATCGGTTGCGACGATCGTTTTATACGGCTTGAAAGCGGTCTTGGATATGGTGGTAAAGCTGCGATGCCTATCTGGGAATACTTTTTTCAGAAAGTATATGCAGACAAAACGCTCGGCATAAACAAAGAAGCAAAATTTCAGCAGCCTGAAAACATGAACATTCAGCAATTGCAGGATTATGATAATTCTATTGATAAAACATTGCCACCCGGTGCCGAAGGTACCGACCAGGGAAATGGCGGCGCCAATGATTATATCAATTTTGATAAAGACACCAACCATGTACCCGTTGAATCCAAATTGTCACCCGATGAAAAAAAGATCCTGAACGAAGCTGATAAACCGGCGAAAAAGACAGATGATAAAACGGATCAAAAGCCGCCTGAAGAAAAAAAGAAGAAGGGGTTTTTTAAAAGACTATTTGGCAAGAAAGATAATTAGGTATTGATTACATGATGTTATAATCGTAGATCAAACAATGGCAAGTTGTATATACTGAATATATGATTTGCCATTTTTTATTTTACATTGAGGCGATGCACGGCGGGA
>JBDUAY010000139.1:0-12595 GCA_040004415.1 Bacteroidota bacterium
TAGGTCCAACGGTTGCCGATATTTTCTGAATGGCGATATCATAATTCTTAAGTGTCTCAATGATCCTGTTCTTATTGGTTTCCAGTTCACCGGGATCCTGTACAATTTTTTCACTACCGTGTGTTTCCAGCAAATCGAGCGATGGATATTTGTAGTCCCTCAGATCCAATGTTGGCTCGTACAAATCTGTCTCCGCAAGCTTTTTCCGTTCGCTTTCAATCTCAAGTGCTGTATCATTTTCATTTGTGGGTTCGTCTGCTTTTACCGGGTCATTTAATTGAAGCGATAAATCAACAACAGGTTTCTTTTCTTTCTTCTCAGGTTTTACAGGTGTTATGGAGACTGGAGGCATAGTTGCTCCGTTCAAAGAATTTTCAGCAAAAGATTCATTAACAGTCTTGCCGTTAAAAACGTCGTCATCGCCCGGTCTTTCTATTAGTTCCAGCGGCGGATAAGATTCAAAGGTTTCCCTGGGCGGAATGGTTACAACGAAGGGTCCTTTTTTCAACGTATTTCCTTTTCCATTTACTGGCGGTGTGTCTATAAACAATTTTGCGCCTTCAACTTCGTCGTCATCGCTTTCAAATTCAGTGTCCGTTTCAGCCAGCAGGGTTTTTCGTTCAGGCAATTTTGGCACTTTAAATACTGGGTTGAAACGCCAGATAATATATGCAAGACCAACTACAGAAAGCAATGCAGCAGTGCCAATCGATCCGATAGATTGGGTAAGTAAATCGCTGACATATTCGCCAAAAGCACCACCCCAGGGAAATTGACTTCCTTTTGTAAGAAAAGCAAATGTTATGCTTAGAAAAATAAGTCCGGTAAGAACATATTTTGTATTGCGCCATAGCGAAAACATTTTTTTGGCAAACAATAAATTTACACCTGCCACAAAGAAAAAAGTACAGAGCAGGTAAGATGCAATACCAAAACCATTGCGAAAGAAGAAATAGGAAACAAGTGCGCCCACATTGCCAAGCAGGTTAACTGTTTTAATGCCAGAAGAAAATAAAGGAGAAAATCCTTTGTTTACGATACTGGCCTGGTCAACCTTCCACGTAAATAAATAAGAGGTAAATGCTACAAAAAGAAAGAATGCCAGTAAAATAAGAACAGCGCCTGTAATTTTATGGGTGCGCTCATCTTTTACCAGGTTTTTTATTGGTAAAGGCTGATCTTTTTCAGTTTTCAATTTCCCCGATTCTGTTCCCGCCCCCTTCTTTGGTTTTGCCTTATTTGCCATGGCCACAAAGATAAGAATATAACCCAACCATCCATAGAAGATGCATGCTGGCTTTAGTAAAGAAAGTTGTAATTTTCTTGTTTCATTTAAGCTTCATTAAGCAACCGGCCAAACCAACCACGCACATGAAATTTGTTTCCTTCCTGCTGAAATACATCGCTGTCGTCCTGGTTTTTTTTACTTCGGTACCTGCAACTGCACAGGAAAGTCCGGTGCCGTTTGACGTTGCCCGGATAAAGCTGACGGAAATTATTGATGATAGTTGCTGGTTTTTTTCAGACAGCCAGCGCCCTGTACACCCGGATCAACTGGCCAGCCTGGCTTTTCAGCACAACAGCCCTAAAAATATTTTTAAAACAGTCGGTCCCCACAACGTTGACAAAGACTGGTACCTGAATTTTTGCCTGGAGAATACTGCAGATACCGCCATCACCACCTATTTTTATCCGGGCCTTTATTTCAAAAAGATTGATCTTTTTATTTATAATGATTCAACCAGGAAAGCGGAACCGCTGCCACTTTTGCTGCCCAATTTTTCCGATTCGATTGGTTACCGCGGTATTATCTTAGCCGCTCATTCCAGTAAAATGTATTACGCCAGTTTACGGTTTGTGAAAACAGATATCAACGGTATGGACATTCGTGTGATAAGAGATTATTATCTTCCTGTTTTTGCAAAAAATTCAAAACTATCGCTTACCAACAATAAAATGTACTACTATATCATCACCGGCATTCTGCTGATGATGATTTTTTATTCGATGGCAGTTTTTATACTCAACGGCAGTTTTGAGTTTATGTATTATGCGTGCTTTGCTTTTTTTATGGGATTGTTGTTTTTCCTGAATGCTTATTATTACAAAACACCTGGTTATTTTACGTATTATTTTCAAAGCTATCTCGACTTCGTTATTCAAAGCCTGGGCGTTTTCTTCTACTTTATTTTTCTGCGAAAATTTCTCGAAACCAGGAAAAATTTTCCTTTCCTGAACAAACTTTTTTCAGCGGGGCAAATTATTATTCTTGTAAGCCTTGCCTTATTTTCCTGTTTTAATTTTTTCAGCGATCATTTTGTTATACAGAATACAATTGAAAACATTACTAAATACCAATGGTTTGCTACTACAACGATATTTATTGTATACGCGGTTATTCATAACAATAAAATGCTGAATTATTTGGCTGTGGGCCATTTCTTTTTACTGGCAGGATCCATTATGTCGATGGGGCTTATTCAATCGGCTACCAAATTAAACATCGGTGTTTCTATCTGGCGGGATGCGTTATTTTGTTTTCAGCTTGGCATCACTATAGAACTGGTGTTTTTCCTGATGGCACTTGCTTTTAAAAACAGGCACGATATTATTGAAAGAACAAGGGAACGTGAAAGATTGCGCCTGGATAATGAAAGAAAAGAGTTTGAAAAACAACTGGCTGTTGTAGAAGCCAAACAGGAAGAACGCAACCGTATTTCTACAGACATGCATGATGAATTGGGCTCAGGCGTAACGGCTATCAGGCTGATGAGTGAGATTGTAAAAACAAAAATGAAAGGCAATGCACTGCCGGAGATAGATAAAATTTCGAGTAATGCAAACGACCTGCTAAGTAAGATGAATACGATTATATGGACCATGAGCAGCAGCAACGACCGGCTCGACAATATGGTGGCCTATACACGTTCATATGCTTTTGAATTTTTAGAAAACACCAATATTAATTGTCATTTTGAAAGCGCGGAGTTTATTCCGCCCACTGAAATAAGCGGTGAAAAAAGAAGAAATATTTTTCTTTGTGTAAAAGAATCACTGAATAATATTGCCAAGCACTCTAAAGCAGATGACGTTTGGATAAAAGTAACCATCCTGCCCGGCAGTTTTGAAATACAAATACATGATAACGGCGTAGGTATTAATATGCAGAAGCTACGCGAGTTTGGCAACGGCCTTAACAACATGAAGAAAAGAATAGAAAGTATTGACGGAACCTATAACATCGCCAATAAAGAAGGTACTACTACTACGATTGCCATACCGATGTAATTTTTCATGCAGGGTTCCGGTGGGTGAGACACCGAACAGGGATAGAGGCAGACATTAAAGCCTGGCAGGCTTTACTGTAAATAGTACCGGGGCCAATCCGGCAGTGAAAACAATGGGTCAAACAGGCATCCATTCCTATTCATTTGCCGGGCCTTTTTTAATAAATGCCATCACCATTAAAATCCAGCCGGTAATAAAAAATAATCCGCCAACCGGCGTGAGTATGCCGATTTTTGAAACGCCGGCTGTTTCGGATGCCTTTAAAGCTGTCAGCAAATACAATGAACCAGAGAATAAAACAATTCCTATCTGGAAACAATTACCTGCCCATTTCAACAAAGCGCCCGGATATTTTTCATATAGAATAGCGACTGCCAACAAAGCAAAAGCATGATAGAACTGGTAACGAACGCCCGTTTCAAATATTGCCACGGTATCCGGGGTGGCAATTTGTTTTAAAGAATGTGCTGCAAACGCACCCAATGCTACTGATAACGCACCAATTAACGAAGCAGTAATTAAAAACCCTCTATGCATGCTCTATTGATTTTAATATTGATTCCAATGTTATTGTTTCTTCATGCAGTATTATATGTGCCTGCTCGTAATACATTTTTCTATCCTGCAATTTTTTTATGATAAAAGCTTTCAGTTCGCTATCAGAAATATTTTTTATCAACGGTCTGTGATGCTTTTGTTTTATTAATCTTTCTAATAATACATCTACAGAAGTATTCAGCCAAACCACCTTTCCCTGCTGCTTCATAAAATCAATATTATTAAAAAAACAGGGCGTTCCGCCGCCCGTGGATATAATTATGTTGTCGTGATCTTCAGCCAATGCTTTCAATACTTCCTGTTCCTTTATGCGAAAATATTCTTCCCCGTTGTCATGGAAAATCTGCTGGATGCTTTTTTTCTCCGCCGTTATTATCACTTCATCCAAATCAAAATAAGGCAGGTTTGTATACTCTGATAATATTTTACCCCAGTATGTTTTACCTGAACCCATAAAGCCTATGAGGAATATTCTCATGTTGATTAGTTGATCTTTTGAAAGTTTGATCAGTTGAGAACTTGACCGGGTGAATAAAATACCCTGGTTAACCGATCAACCAGTCAACCTTTCAACTTACTTAAACGCATTTAATCCTGTTACATCCATCC
Organism: Bacteroidota bacterium; assembly: GCA_040004415.1. Taxonomy (GTDB): domain Bacteria; phylum Bacteroidota; class Bacteroidia; order Chitinophagales; family Chitinophagaceae; genus JACMLD01. The sequence goes on from JBDUAY010000139.1 coordinate 4,456, forward strand.
CCGTTATCAGTAAATGAATATCATGCGTGCCTTCATACGTTATTACACTTTCTATATTCATCATGTGCCGCATAATACTATATTCACCGGTAATGCCCATCGCTCCCAGCACCTGCCGTGCCTCACGGCTGATATTCTGCGCTATCTCGCAAGCGTTTCTCTTCGCCATGCTTACCTGTGCGGGTGTCACCTTTTCTTCATTCATCAAAACGCCCATCCGCCAGTTTAATAATTGCGCCTTGGTTATTTCAGTCACCATTTCTGCCAGTTTTTTTTGCTGCAACTGAAATGCGCCAATGGGTTTATCAAACTGTATTCTTTCTTTTGCATAACGCAATGCAGTATCGTAACAATCCATCGCCGCGCCAACCGCACCCCACGCAATTCCATACCGTGCTTTGGTTAAACAACTCAGCGGGCCCTTCAAGCCCTGTACATTGGGCAGTATATTTTCTTTGGGCACCTTAACATTATCAAACACCAATTCTCCGGTGGCGCTTGCCCGCAGGCTCCATTTGCCATGGGTGGTGGGCGTCGTAAATCCGTTCATACCGCGTTCAACAATTACCCCACGAACAATACCTTCCTCATCTTTTGCCCATACCACGGCAACCTGTGCAAAAGGTGCATTGCTAATCCACATTTTGGCGCCATTTAAAATAACATGATTGCCTGCATTTTTTATTGTTGTAAGCATACCACTTGGATCACTGCCATGGTTGGGTTCGGTTAATCCAAAACACCCAAGCCATTCTCCACTGGCCAGTTTTGGCAAATACTTTTTCCGCTGTTCCTCATTGCCATAGGCATAAATAGGAAACATGACCAGCGATCCCTGCACAGAAGCGGTAGAACGCACGCCACTATCACCGCGTTCCAGTTCCTGCATCATTAAACCGTAGCTGATATAGTCGAGCCCCCCACCGCCATATTCAAGCGGCACCGTAGGCCCGAAGCACCCCAGTTCGCCTAATTGTTTTACAATTTGTTGTGGAAATTCGGCCCGCTGGGCATAATCTTCTATGATTGGGGAAATTTCTTTTTTTACGTATGAACGTACACTTTCGCGGACTAATTTTTGTTCCTCCGTGAGCAACTCGTCCAGTTGAAAATAATCCGGGCTTTGAAACAAATCTTTAGACATCTGAGGCAAGTTTTAAAAATCTGTACTAAATATTCTGGCACCGGAGCGGATGCCCTGGTATTAGCTTTGCACAAAGGCGAAAGTAAGAAAAACGGGCGGATAGCACGCGGATTTGGGAGGATTAGAATGATTTGGGAGATACCCCGCCATTGCTTGCGGAATTATTAAAATCTGCCCGCGCAAATATATCAATGCTATTTTATCGGTTCGTGTGTTACAGGGTAAAATGAAAAAATTAACTTTCGATGCAACATGTTAATTATTATTGCGACTTTATACAAACACCAACAAAATAACGCTTTTGGAATTGACCGCCAACATAGCATACGATGAGTTAGTTGAACGCTGCAAACAGGGAGATAGTCTCAGTTACAGCCAGTTGTACAACAAATACTGCAAGGCCATGTTCAACACCAGCCTGCGTATTGTAAACAATGTGGGCGATGCGGAAGATGTGCTGCAGGATGCTTTTACAGATGCTTTTAAACACCTGAAAGATTTCAGGTACAACAGCACTTTTGGAGCATGGCTAAAACGGATTGTCATTAATAAGTCAATCAGCCTGCTGCGCAAAAAGAAACTGCAACTGGTGGATATCGATTCCACGCAGGTAGCCGACCGGAGCGATTATGAAAGTGTAGATGAACTGGCTTTTCAATATAAAGTGGAGGAAGTAAGAAAAGCCATTCAAAAATTGCCCGATGGATACCGCGCAGTAGTTAGTTTATACCTGCTGGAAGAAATACCGCAGGAAGAAATTGGACACATGCTGGGTATATCACACAACACGGTGAGAACCCAGTACCACCGGGCGAAACAAAAATTAATGGCTATCCTAAAAGAAGGAGGATTATCATGAGCAATTTAGAAGACTTTGTAAAAAACAACCGGGAAGATTTTGACAAGTTTGAACCAGGGCCGGTAGTATGGAATAATATACAGCAGCAATTGAAAAGACCAGCGGAGAAAAAAGGCATACTCATCAGCATGAAAGTACTGCGGTGGAGCGCTGCGGCAGCCATCTTATTGATGCTGGGTACAGGAGCTTATCTTTTTCTGAATAAAAAAAACGATTCGGTAATAGCTCAAACAAAAGAAAAAGAAAAACCAAAGACCAATGACTTGCCGGTGGTTGCACAACATGATACGAAGATAGAAACGCCCGACAGTCTGCAAAACACAGCACCCGTTAAAAAAGACGATGCGCAAATAGCAAAAACCGATGATGCAAAAAGTGATGATGCAAGCGACAAAGAATTGTATTACTATACAAAGTTGGTTGAGATAAAACAAAACGAGATTAAGAAAATTAAAAAAGATGAGCCCCTGCTATACAAGCAATTCGCCGGCGACTTTAACAAGCTTGACAGTACATTTCATACACTGAAAAAACAACTTCCTGTAAATCCTAACCGCGAACAGATTTTGGAAGCCATGATTCAGAACCTGCAGTACCAGGAAGCGCTACTAAACCAGCAATTAAACATTATTAAAAAAATAAACAACACAAAAAAAGAAGCATATGAAAAAGCATATAGAAGTGCGTAAGTATATTGTAACCGCCGCACTGTTACTTGCAACGGGCGCCTGGCTCTTTGCTGCAGATGGCCCCGGTGTAGAAAAGAAAAAAACATATTCTAAATCTTACAGTCTTAGCGGCAATGAAAAAGTAAACATCAATAACCAGTTTGGAGAAGTTAAGATAGTTACCTGGGGCAAGAGTGAAGTAAAAGTAGATGTTAGTATTACCGTAAAATCCGGTACCGATGAAAGGGCCCAGGCTATTCTTGACAACATCAATATTGAAGACAGTAAAAATGGTGAGGGCGTTTCTTTTAAAACAATTATTGGCAAACAGGAATGGAAAGGTGACAGAAAGAATAACAATAACAACAACAGCCAGGGCATGGAAATAAACTACGAAGTGAATATGCCTGCAACCAATCCGCTTGATTTACAAAATTCTTTTGGAAAAACCGTTGTGCCGGATATGAAAGGGCCGGTTGACATTTCCAGTAAGTTTGGTGGGCTTGATGCCGGTAACCTGGCTGACGTTAAAAAAGTGGAAGTGGAATTTGGTACCGCAACGATAGAAGGTATTACCAATGGCGAGATAACAATAAAATTTTCGCAGGTGCAGATTAATAAAATGAGCGGCGCTATAAAAACATTTCAAAGTTACAGTGGTGTTAAGCTAACAGTAGATAACAGCGTTACAAGCCTAACCATTAAAAATGAGTTTACAGATTTGAAGCTGGATGTAAGCTCTGATCTTTCCGCCAATTTTGATGTGTACACTAATTTTTCTGAATTGAAAAACAAAACTGCTTTCAATATAAAGGAAGAAGACGAACACGATCGCGGCCCTAAATTCGACCACCAGTATTCAGGTAAATCTGGTAATGCCAGCATGAATTTTAAAGTAAAATCAAACTTTGGAGATGTTACAATTGGTCATAATCTTCCATTTGATGTGAATGATAAAAAGGAACACAAAGAAAAAAGGAAGACGACCAGTGTATAGTGTGTTGAAACAAATGCAATTTGCAAAACATAATCAAACCAATTCACCAACATAAATTAACCAGATAACTACACATCTACATAATTATTGACTGATATCAATTAGAAAGGACATCCCCCAACGTACTGCAGTCACCCCTTACCCAGGACTGATACGCCGGGGGATGTCCTTTTCTATTTTTATCCCGGGCAGCCTTATTTAAAAACAGTAATTTCTACCCGCATATTTTTCCTTTTCTCTTCAATGCCCGATGGCATTGAAAACAACAGTTGTGAATTGCCGTAGCCTTTATGGGTTAATTTAGCGGAATCAAAACCGTAATCAATCAAATACCCATATATCACTTCAGCTCTTTTTTCAGAGAGTTTAAATAGTGGATCTGTATTTTTAAGTTTTGAATCTGTATGATTAACATGCCCGCCTACTTCCATATAACTATTCTTATATTTCTTCAATATACTTATGTAATCCGGAAGTGCGTCCATTGAACCGGGAGTAAGTATTGGTTGATCAGGTTGAAAATAAATATGGTCCAGAACAATAACCGTGTCTACCACTTTTTCTCCGGCAATCTCTTGTGTTTTTTTCACCTGGTTTTCATGAGGCTTTGCCCCTGCAGGTGCGGATACATCTTTCTTTAAAAAGTTTATAATTAACACAACTCTCCTGTTCAAACTATCCGTCTTGCCTGTTGCATCCCTTTCACCCAACGGTATCATCTGAACGTAATATTGATTATTTGCTGGTATTGTTTGGTGTACCACATCATTTACCGACTGACATCGTTTTTGCGATAAAACCTGGTTGTATTTCCCTGTTCCGGCTGTATCTGTATACCCGATAATTTTTATAGTTTTTACCAGGGGATATGCTTCTGCATATTTGCGCAGGAAAGAATGAATTCTGCTAAATTCAGTTTTATTTACCAAATAATCATTAATGAAAAATACATTGTCAATGTATCAGGTTGTACGCTTTGCGCACTGGGCGAAAAAGGAAAGAATGAAAGCAGGACAACTGCCAAATTAACGCACTTGAAAAAGCGGCTGTACTTCATGAGTTGAGTTGTTGAACATAAATTTGCTGAACGATTGATACGTTGATGGCAGTCAGCCTGAAAATGAAATTCAGCATAAAGAAATCAGGAATCCTATAATCAATACATCAGACATCCCGCATCGTCTTCAGGTATTCTTTCATCTCATCCCGGTATTCCATCGCAATGGCCCGTGCCATATCAGCAAAATCTTCTTTGCCAGAAGCGTAAATTATAGCACGACTAACGTTTACCAGTAGCCCAATCTCGTTATTCAGGGCCTTTTCTGAAATATCTTTTAAACTTCCGCCCTGCGCGCCTACACCCGGCACCAAAAAAAAGTGATCCGGGAGCAATTTGCGAATACTAATAAACTCATCTGGCTGTGTTGCGCCAACTACAAACATCAGGTTTTCCGGTGTGCCCCATTGCGAAACCGTGGTTAGTACTTTCTCATACAAAAATTGACCACCGCCATTACCTGTAGCTTCACCAGCAATTTTTTGCAATTCAAAATCTTTCGCGCCCTGGTTGGATGTCAAACCCAATACAATGGCCCACTTACTTTTATAGGCTAAAAAAGGGCGTACACTATCTTCCCCCATATAAGGCGCAACGGTTATAGCATCAAACGGTATTGTTTCAAAAAACGCCTTCGCATACTGAGATGATGTGTTTCCGATATCACCACGTTTGGCATCCGCAATGCTAAAATGATCCTTGCCAATATAACTAATTGTTTTTTCCATCGCCTCCCACCCTTTTACACCCAGGGCCTCGTAAAAAGCCGTATTCATTTTATAGCTCACACACAAATCCTGCGTGGCATCTATAATTGCTTTATTAAAAGTAAAAACCGGATCAGGTCCTTTTAAAAGATGCGCGGGTATTTTGGTGATATCCGTATCCAGGCCCACACATAAATAAGAATGCTTGCTTTTTATCTGCTCGATTAAGTGCTGTCTGGTCATGCCGCAAATGTAGTTTTTATCTGCCTGAATCGCAAAGCGGTATACCCGCTTAGTTGTATTGAAATTATTTACCAGACCAGCAAAATTGATATACTTTGCATTATATTAGCATTCCAATCCTTTAAAATTTCTGCATTTGTATGAGACAACTCCTGTTAATATGCGCCGCCTTTATTGTATTGCTCAGCAGTTGCGCCTCGCTTACAAAATCGCAGATTGAAACTGTGAATCATTTCGCGCGTATCAGCAAAAATTTTTCTGCCTATCCCAGTAAAATTCTTACCGGCCTGGCAGATCTTAGTTTAAGCGAAGGTGTGTATTTTTCCAATTCGCTGGACAGCGTAAAACTCCACATAGACGATCTCAACGGCTTATACGAATCAAAAAAGGATGTATATAAATCTTCTGCAAAAGCAGATATCACGTTTAAAATAATTGACAAATATGCGCAGGCGTTATTGCTGATATCATCAGATAAACATGCCGCCGACCTGGATTCTCAAACCGTAAATTTTGGCACCGGTCTCGACAATCTTATTACCACTTACAATACAATGCCAGATGTAAAACCTGTGCAAAGCGGATTGGGCGGCGTTGTTGGAAGTATTGTACTGGCTGGTGGCAAACAACTCATCCGCACCAAACAGGCAAAAGCAATACAGGAATTTGTGCCGAAAGCGGATACACTCATAAGCGTGATGACAAGCAACCTGCTTGAATTTCTCACTTCGACCAATATTGATTTACTAATTAAAAATGAAGAAAGAAATATTCAGCGAAATTATAAAAGTTTTTTAAGCCAGCGTAAAGCAACCATACAAAATGAGCGGGATTATCTTGGGTTTAAAGCAGATATTGATAATATTAAAATACTTCGTGACCAAACCATAGAAGCCACAAAAAATTTGCGCAAAGCACATCTTAAGTTAGTGAATGAAATAAAAGAAAAGAAAGATTTAAAAGAAGTAATTGCTGAACTGCAAACGCTGTATGAAGATATAAGTAACGTTAAATCTACTATCAGTGCACTTAACACCGTTAAAAATTAATCATCATGGATACTTCCAGACTTAAAACGCTTGAACAAGTGAGTGATGCAATGGATGCTGTTGAAGATGCAAGGGGCATGAAAGGGCTTTCTGAAGATGATGAGCAAACACTTGAAGACACATCGGTAACCCTGCGCAACCTCCAGCGCACAATAATAAAATCGCTGACAGAGAACCTGGTGGCCAATTTGCAATCTGATTCAGCAGCATTAGAAGATTTAACAGATGAGATTAATCAGTCCGCTAAAAATCTTGATACACTCACAAATGTGTTGCAAAAAACTTCACAAGCCATTGCCGGATTGGTTAATGTGGTAACACTTGCCGTAAAAGTGGGCTTAATATAATTATTAATATTGCCTGCCGGGAAAAGCAATCCTCCGAAAGTCGAAAATATATAACATGAACAAACTATCTGTAGAAAATACTATCAGCATACATGCCCCCATTGATAAAGTGTGGGATACGCTTGTAAATCCTGAACAAACAAAAAAATATATGTTTGGTTGCGAAACAGTTTCCGATTGGAAACCTGGCAGCCCATTACTTTGGAGGGCAAATTATGAAGGAAAAGAAATGGTTTTTGTAAAAGGAAATGTAATTGCCATTCAGCCGCCCACCTTGCTTACTTATACGGTTATTGATCCCAATGCCGATATGCCGGATATACCCGACAATTATTTAAATGTTTACTACCAGTTATCTGAACAAGACGGTATAACTATTTTAACCGTTAGCCAGGATGGTTTTGAAAAGGCTGCAGACGGCGAAAAAAGATACAATGATGTTTATAATAAAGGTGAAGGCTGGAACCCCATCCTGGTGGAAATAAAAAAAGTAGCGGAAGCCAGTTAACAAATATTGAATTGTACATAATGCATTACGTGCAGCGCATTCTTTATTCAACAGACATTATTCAATCTTCTTACCTTCATTCCAAATTTACAATATGAACAAGGATGCGTTATTTATAAAAATGGTAATATCTGCATGGCAAACCCAAAATGCAAGAGTTGATAAATTGCTGGAAACACTTTCTGATGAACAACTATCAGCGCAAACAGCACCCGGCAGGAATAGTGGTACTTATTTGTTAGGTCACCTGGCTACCGTAAATGATGGGTTGTTTCCGTTGCTGGGCTTTGGAGAAAGACTGCATCCGGAACTCGAAAATATTTTTCTTACCAATCCTGATAATGCCAATTTACCCAAACCAACTTTGGCTGAATTAAAAAAATACTGGAAAGAAATAAACACAAAACTTACGCAACATATTAATGAAACACACCCCGATGAGTGGCTCACACGCCACAGCGCTGTATCTGAAGAAGATTTTGCAAAAGAGCCGCATAGAAATAAACTGAATATTATTATCAACAGAACAAATCACCAGAGCTATCACATTGGCCAAATGAC
>JBDUAY010000140.1:0-12593 GCA_040004415.1 Bacteroidota bacterium
AAAAATCTGCCACGCTTACGCAGCTTCATACTGATTTTATTGCTCATTTAAAAGAGAACCTTACAGAAGAACAGCTGGAAAAAGTAAAAGACGGTCTTACTTACCGCGTTATGCCGATTACCTATACCGCTTATCTTGACGAGATACCCACTTTGACTGCACAACAGAAAGCAAAAATTTACGACTGGCTAAAAGAGGCACGCGAACTGGCAATGGATGCAGAATCATCCGGTAAAAAACATGCCGTGTTTGGTAAATACAAAGGCAAAATCAATAATTATCTTTCTGCTGCCGGTTACGACATGAAAAAAGAAGGCGAAGAATGGGCCAAAAGAATACAGGCAGCAAAAGAATCAAAACAAACACAGAACTGATTGCAAAAATCAAATTTTCAAAACCCAACGCTATATGATAAAATATCTTCTAAAAAAGGTGGTGCTCCTGCCGTTTTTATTGATGTGCTGCTTCTCCATTTTTGCGCAGCAAAAAACAGTCACCGGAACCGTTACGGATGCTGATGGGAAACCGATACCCGGTGCCACCATTGGTATAAAAGGCGTGAGCACAGCCAAAGCAACAGACTCAGCCGGCAATTTCAGTATGGTAGTTCCCTCCAATCAATCAGTGCTTAAAGTTTCAAGTATTGGCTTTACTTACCAGGAAATGGTTGTTGGTGCACGCAGCGCCTTCAATGTAAAACTTCTGAAGGATACCAAAGGCCTGGAAGATGTTGTAGTAATTGGTTATGGTACACAAAGAGCCAAAAATGTTACCGGCTCTATCGTTAATATAGATACAAAAAAACTGGAAGACCTGCCGGTTTCCTCACTCACGGAAATGTTGAGGGGGCAGGTGCCGGGTGTAAATGTATCGGGCGGCAGCACGCGCCCCGGAACACTGGCAACAGTGAGTATCCGTCAGCAATTCAATTTCGGTAAAGATGGCGGCGGTTTAATACCACTGATTGTAATTGATGATGTGGAACAACTCGACCCCCTTACCGGCCTTCCCACTTTAAATACCTTCAATTTGCTGGATTTGTCGGAAGTGGAAAGTATCACTGTATTGCGCGATGCAAGTGCCGCCATTTACGGACCAAGAGGGTCCCAGGGTGCTATTATAGTAAGAACCAAACACGGAAAGGCAGGCGCGCCCAAAATAACTTATTCAGGTAAATTTGAAACCAATAACGCTGTAAGCCATAGTAAGGTAATGAATGCGCAGCAATTCGGTATTTTTTCCAACAGGCTGAACGATGTAATCAATCCTACCAACCCCAATGCTTTTTTCACACCTGCAGAAATTACGGCGATGGATACCATCAATTATGACTGGCTTCACGATTGGAGGGCTGCCAATTCTATGCAGCATTCATTAAATGTGAGCGGGGGTTCCGAAAGGGCCACCTATTTTGCCGGCGGTTCTTATTATACACAAGGTGCAAATTTAGGTTCCCAAACGTTTAAAAGATGGACCTTCAGATCAGGTACTGATGTAACAGTAGCAAACGGTTTAAAATTATCAGCTGTTGTCTCAGCAAACAATTCAAACCTGGCCCAGTCTTTCACCAAAATTAATATAAATGATGGTTATGCTGCGGGCGGTGGCGAACAGGATGATTATGCTTTGTTGCTGCACATACCAAAATATATTCCCTGGCAATATAATATCAATGGCGTAAACCAATACGTGTCGCCTGTTTTGAAAGCCGGTACCCTTGGTTCTGCAACCGGTAATAACTCATTATCCAATATGAATTATTATGCGCTGCTGAATAACGGCTCTCAAACAACCAACGGCTCATTTAATTACAACGGCAATTTTTCTTTACAATACGATATTCCTTTTGTCAAAGGGTTGTCTGTGAAAGGGGCTTATTCAATAGGGTCTACATCCAGTAACACCGAGCAGGATATGTTTGCCCAGACACTGTACCAGGCCACTAACGCGGCCGTAGCAGGCACGCATTTGTTTACTGCAAATTCCATTTGGAGCAACCCTTTTGTTAACACATCTAATTCCAGGATTAGCTATAACACGTCATTCAATACCATTCAACAGGAGAATTTCTATGTTAATTACGACCGTAGTTTTGGTAACCATAATATATCTGCGGTGTTTGTAGGCGAACAGGCAAAGTATAGCAATGACACCCGGGTACAGCTTTATAACAACCCAGTTCCCGGTGGATATGCGGGAACAGGAGCGACTGCCGGAACGCTGGACGTGGGTAATAGTTCCACCGGAAAGTTGGTGAGTGGCACACAATCTTACCTGGGCCGTATCAGCTACAACTATAAGAGCAAATACCTGGTACAGTTTATATTCCGTACAGATGCATCTACCAAGGTAGCCCCTCAGAATTATTGGGCCTCTTTCCCCGCTGCATCATTCGGATGGGTTATTTCACAGGAAGAGTTTTTTAAACGAAACGTAAGCTGGGTAAATAACCTGAAAATAAGGTTTTCAATAGGCAAGACAGGTAACGATAACATCAAGGCCTGGAAGTGGAGGGAGTTATACAACGTTGCAACCAATACCGGCAACGGGTTTGGTACCAATGGGGGTAATCTTTCCAATGGCCTTACACCCAGTGTATCACCTAACCCGAATATAGACTGGGACGCAACATTACAGCGTAACCTGGGGGTGGATATAGGTCTGTTGAACAACCGGCTTACGATTAATTGGGATGGGTATTATAATTCTGAACGAAATCTGATAACCTCGGTGGCGAACTCATTGAATGTGCCGATTTCAGTGGGCGGTACCTTTGCGGAAGCCAACCTGGCAAATGTTACCGCGTATGGCACGGAAATCAGCGCCATGTGGAGCGACCATATTGGTAGAGTAAGTTACAATGTGGGGATGAATTTCGCCCTGAACAATAACAAGGTTACTCAATGGATAGATCAACCCTTCACCAATGAAGCCGGCATTGCAGGAAGTACACACCAGGGCTATTCAACAATACAGCCGGCATATGGGTACAAGGTCTGGAAGGGAACATCAACAGGTGACGGTATACTGAGAACGGATGCCGATGTTGCTGGTTACTGGGGTTACCTGGCCGATTTGGCCAATAAAGCGGGCACCACACCATTGTACAACGCGGGTGGCGCAAATGTATCATCACAGGCTGGCCTGAAAAAAGGTATGTTGGCTTACCAGGACCTGGCCGGCACCCCGAACGCCACAACAAAAACAATTCCCGGTCAGGATGGCCGCATCAATGACGTTGATGATTACGCAAAGCTTGCAAAAAGAGGCTTTAGCTATGGCATTACTACCAACCTTGGCGTAGCATGGCAAGGGGTTAGCCTCCAGGCGCAGATTGCAACCAGTTGGGGCGGTTATAACAGCATCGACAGGGTGAATCAGGCTACCAGCAGCGCCAGTGCTACCTATTCCCAGGTGGCGTACCTCAACGATATGTACGATACAGCCAACAACGTAAATGGTAAATATCCCAATGTCGGCTATTTCAGCAGCGCTTATAAGGCTTCCGATTTTTGGAGCCTGCCCACTTTCAGAATGGTGATACGTTCATTAAGTGTTGGCTATACATTACCCAAACAATGGTTGAGCAGCGTACATATTTCAAATGCAAAACTGATATTGTCAGGGTATAACTTATGGGATTTATATAATCCCTATCCGGGTAAATACCGTAATCTGTATGATGGCCCGGCGGTAAACTACCCAACATTGCGTACATGGTCGCTTGGGGTAAACCTTGGATTTTAGGGCTAAAGCACCTGCAGGAAGTTATTTTAGCCTGACCGAAGCATCCGTTTTTATTAACAACCCGAACAAATTTTTATGAAGAATAAAATATTATATCTGATAATTTTTGTGGCTGTTCTTACCGCAAGCTGCAAAAAAAGTTTTTTGTCAGAGGTACAGCCTTATGGCAACCTCGACGAAAGCGCCTTTGCCAACCAAACAGAAACCGGCTGGTATATAGACAGGATGTACAATTTTGACTTTGCCGGCTTTAAAAGCCCCACGTTGAATGTGGCGGTGGCAGGTGCCTGGGACGATTCAAAAACAAAAAATACCGAAGAAATTGGCGGAACCGTTAGTAGCTATATAAATCCCAATAAAACCCTGCAGCTGGCAACAGACGCAGATGCTTATTATGGTACAACGCTCGCATCTTCCGGTTATCCCAATGCGCCTTACAACCGTATTCGCTTAGCCAATTTGTTGCTCCAAAAAATTGATGGCATAGGGCGGGCGCTGCCAGCGTCGTTCAAGGCAACTGCAAAAGGACAAATGTTTTATTTCCGGGCCCTGGAATACTTTTTTCTCGTGCGTGCTTACGGTGGTGTTCCCATCGTTACCACCGTTCAGGATGCGGGCATTACTGATACAACCATCAGGACACCGAGATCAACTGCCACTCAATGTTTCGTTCAAATAATGAAAGATTTTGATTCAGCAGCGGCCCTGCTGCCAGCCAAGTGGGCAAACAGCGGCACCGATTACGGAAGGTTTACCAGTGCAGCGGCCATGGCCATGAAAAGCCGCGTGTCACTGTATGCTGCAAGTCCTTTATTCAATAGCGATTGGGACAATCCGGGCAATGCAAAATGGCAAACTGCTCTAAAGGCCGGGCTGGATGCTGAAACATATCTGACGTCAAATGGCTATGGCTTATATGGAAGTTCTGCAAAAGATTGGCAACAGATGACTTATGTTGCAGATAACGCTTTTAATAAAGAGGCTATTTTTGTGAATTTGATGTCAACCACCATAACATCTTCTACAGGTTATAATAATTCCTGGGAAAATGGCGTAAGGCCCAAAGATATGAATGGTGGCGGTGGCATTTCTGTACCCAAAGCCATGCTCGATCTTTTCCCATTGGCCAATGGTGCACGTCCGACCCCGGCAAATGGTTATGTTGATACATTCTTTTTCGAAAACAGGGATCCGCGTTTCTATCGCACATTTGCTTTTTCCGGAAGTAAATGGGGGATAAAAACTAATGCCAGCAGAACGACTTTTTTTTACAGGTGGAAGGCAAATGCAACTACAACAACAGCTACCTATAGTGGGTACAACGGAGGCAATCAAACAACAAGCCCTGCTGAGGTTTTTAAATTTTCAAACCCTGCTGCAGATACATCAGCTTTGTCATTTTCCGGTACAGATATTTTTGAATATCGTTACGCAGAATTGTTGCTAAATATAGCAGAATGCTATGCTGCTACAGGCAATACCGCCGGCTGCCTTACCTATTTGGGTAAAATACGGGCACGTGTAGGAATACCTGCAACAAATAATTATGGTATCGGGGCATTGGCCGACAAGTATGCCGCTATTGAGGCTTGTTTGTATGAACGCAGGGTAGAACTGGCTTATGAAGGAAAACGTTACTGGGATGTACAAAGATGGTTATTGTATGGTGGGGTATCTTCAACCAACACAACCGCAAACACCGTTTCCAAATTGGGTCTGACGCCTATCAACGGTACCAACCGGACCGGGTATTACTGGCAGGCCATTAACTATAGTGCCGCCACCGCCGATCCTTTAACACCGGCGGATAAGGCCTCCGTGTTAGTAGATCCTGACGCGGCAAACTTTACCACGCAAATAGCCAATCTTAAAGCATTATACAAAGCTAAATTTATAATGACACCGCTCGACAAACCACTGGATCTTGATGGCAGCACGCCGATTAATATTTTATACAGGCCTAACTATTACTTGTCAGGCTTGTCGGCTACTGTGTTGTCGTTTAATCCATGGTTGGCACAAAATATAGGATGGATGGATTATAGTGGAGGCGCAGGTTCCTTTAATTCAACACAATAAACAAAATACTGAAAACAAATTATTTTATTTCATCGTAATAATGTTTTGACCATAAACCCTAATCCACTTTTTTCAGCAGCAGTCCGTGACGGAATATACATAAATCATTTACACGGGCTGCTGTTACCTTGCCGGCGGGTATGAGAACGACCAGTGACGAAACCGGCTGTTCTGCAACCTGATTGTGGTATATTCTTTCATCTGCCATTAGAAATACCTGGCACTATTCATGAAAGTGGATCGTATAACGTTAATGCATATACGTACTTAAAATCCGTTGATGAAACTCAAAAAAATATTTCTTTTCCTTTAAAAAATAGTACAATTTGTCCGCAGTTTTTTTTCGAAAATAGTTTCTAATTAATTTCAATAAACATAATAATGAATTATCAATTTAAAAGATTTCTTTCAGGTATTTTGTTCACTGGTTTTGTAATCATAGCCAACGCACAATATCCTGATATACCAGCGGATGTTAAACGTTCAGCTGATTCTTTAATGAATGCAGCCACCAAACATTCTGATTCTGCATGGGCTATTGCATATCCAATTATAGAAAAAGAAGCAAAAGAAGGTAAGCCTTATATACCGTGGGCATCAAGAGCCGATGAATTGCCGCAATCAGATATCCCTGCATTTCCCGGGGCAGAGGGCGGCGGTAAATTTTCTTTTGGCGGCCGCGGAGGAAAAGTGATTGTAGTCACCAATTTAAATGATGATGGTAAAGGCAGCTTTAGATGGGCCTGCGAACAGGGTGGTGCAAGAGTCATTGTTTTTAATGTAGCCGGTATCATTCGTATAAAAACACCGGTCATTATAAGGGCACCCTATGTTAGTATTGAAGGACAAACAGCACCCGGTGATGGTATTTGCCTTGCAGGTGAAACCGTTTGGATTAATACGCACGATGTTATTATTCGGTACATGCGTTTTCGCCGTGGAGAAACCTGGGTAGGAAGAAGGGACGATGCCATTGGTGGAGACCCCGTTGGCAATATTATGATTGATCATGTAAGTGCGAGCTGGGGGCTTGATGAAAACATGAGTATTTACCGGCACATGTATAATGATAGCACTGGTAAAATTGAAGATAAATTTGGCACCGTAAACATCACCATTCAAAATTCTATTTTTAGCGAAGCACTGGATACCTGGAACCATGCATTTGGTAGTACATTGGGCGGGGAGAATTGTGCATTTATAAGAAATCTGTGGGCTGACAACGCAGGCCGAAATCCTTCTGTTGGCTGGAACGGTATTTTCAATTTCGTAAACAATGTTGTATTTAATTGGGTAAATCGTTCAGTTGATGGGGGCGATTACCGGGCACGGTTCAATATTATTAATAATTATTTTCAGCCTGGTCCTGCTACCCCAAAAAATAATGTAGGCCATAGAATATTGAAACCAGAGAGTGGCCGCAGCAAATTAAAATATCATGTATATGGCAGGGCGTATGTACATGGAAATATCATGGAAGGTTATCCTGAAATAACAAAAGATAACTGGAATGGTGGCGTGCAGGTAGAAGAAGGAGCCGATGCCGGTGAATACACATCAGAAATAAAATGGCCAAAACCCATGCCCATGCCCCAGCTTACTATTATTGATGCAACAGAAGTGAAAAAATATGTGCTGGAAAATGCTGGCGCCACATTACCAAAGCGTGATGCGGTAGATACAAGAATTATTAAACAGGTTGCTACCGGAAAAATAGAATACATTGAAAATGTAAAATTACCGGAGACACAGTTCAAACACCGTCGCTTACCCATCGATTCGTACAAACAGGGTATCATTACAGATCCTACACAGGTTGGCGGTTATCCATCTTATAAGGGAACGCCTTACACAGACAGCGACCATGATGGCATACCCGATGAATGGGAAAAAAAGAATGGCCTCAACCCTAACGATTCAACAGACGCTACTAAAATTACGGCTACTGGTTACAGCAATATCGAAATATATTTAAACAGCGTGGTGGATGTGAAAAATGTTACACCGGCAAATTTGTAAAAATAGAATCATCGTGAAAAAATATTTTCTTTCATTTGGTTTACTGGTTTGCTGCATTTTAGTGCGCAAGCAGGCTGACGCACAGTATCCGCGTATACCGCCTGCCATGGAAGATTCTGCCAATGCAGAAATGAAAAAATTTCAAACGGTGTCTGATGAGGCATGGACAAAAGCACTGCCGGTAATAGAAGCAGATGAAAAAAAAGGAAAGCCCTTTATACCGTGGGCCGGTAAATCTGCTGATCTGCCGCAAGCAAAAATCCCTGCGTTCCCTGGTGCAGAAGGCGGCGGCGCATTTACTGCCGGTGGACGGGGTGGTAAAGTATTGGTAGTTAAAAACCTGGATGATCACGGACCCGGAACTTTGCGTGAAGCCTGCGAAGAAGGCGGTGCAAGAATTATTGTTTTTAACGTGGCAGGAATTATCAGGTTGAAAAGTCCTATAAATATTCGCGCGCCGTATATTACTATTGAAGGGCAAGCCGCGCCGGGTGATGGTGTGTGCATTGCAGGAGAATCTGTTTTGATTGATACGCACGATGTAGTTATCCGCTTCATGCGTTTCCGCCGCGGTGAAACACAGGTAACACGCAGAGATGATGCATTGGGTGGTAACCCGGTGGGTAATATTATGATTGATCACGTATCGGGTAGCTGGGGCTTAGATGAAAACATGTCTATCTACCGCCATGTCTACGATAGAAAAAATGACGGTAAAGGTGATAAATTACCCACCGTAAACGTAACTATACAAAATTCCATTTTTGCAGAGGGGCTTGATACGTATAACCATGCATTTGGAAGTACTATCGGTGGAAGAAACAGTACTTTTATGCGCAACCTGTGGGCCAATAACGTTGCCAGGAACCCATCAGTAGGCATGGATGGCGATTTTGGTTTTGTAAATAATGTTATTTTCAACTGGTGGAACCGTAGCGCAGACGGCGGCGATAACAACTCTTTTTTTAATTTTATCAATAATTATTATAAACCCGGGCCCATTACACCAAAAGACAAGCCTGTCGGCTACCGCATTTTAAAACCAGAATCGGGCCGTGCGCATAAAGACAGCCTGGTATTTGGAAAAGCTTATGTAAACGGTAACATTATGGAAGGCAATGATGCAGTTACAAAAGATAATTGGGCCGGTGGTGTGCAAATACAGGAACTGCCCAACGCAGGAAAATATACAGATTCAATACGTGTAAATAAACCTTTTCCCATTGCTGCTTTTCCTATTCTTACAGCCAAAGAGTCTTACGCTTATGTGCTGGACAATGCCGGTGCAACCTTACCAGTAAGAGACGCGGTTGATAAACGTGTTGTAGAAGAAGTAAGAACCGGCAAAATTGTGTACGATAAAAACGCACAGCCTTATTCAAGCAGTTTTGTTAAACGCAGGCTGGCACCGGATTCTTACAAAGATGGAATCATTTCAGACATCAGCCAGGTAGGTGGTTATCCTGAATACAGGGGAATACCCTATCAAGACAGCGACAATGATGGCATGCCCGATGAGTATGAAATAAAAAATAAATTAAACCCTAACAACGCAGCTGATGCAGTCATTATTACAAAAAATGGTTATAGCAATATTGAAAATTATTTAAACAGCGTAGTAAATATTAAAGCTGTTGAACCTCTTGCAGGGGTTAAAAAATAATATGTTTTTAATTGGAGGCGATATTTGTTATAAGTTGGTTTAAGATTATGATTAATGGGTACAAAACATTTATATAAAAGTCTCTTCTTCATTTATGCAGTTTTAGTTCTACCGCAGGCTTTACAGGCACAAAAAACTGTAAAGCCTGCTCCTTTATATGTTGATAAAGGGAAAATCTTTTATACGCCAGACGCATTGGGAAACCGCATACCCGATTTTTCTTACTGCGGTTATATGGCTTCTGAAAGACCAATACCCGATGTGCCAGTTAAAATAGTAGTTCCGGTTGCAAAGGGCGATGCTACAGGGCGTATTCAATCGGCACTTGACTATGCAGCAGGCCTGCCTGTTGATGCAAATGGTTTTAGGGGTACGGTATTATTACAAAAAGGAAATTACGAAGTAAGCGGGCAACTAAGAATTGAAGCTTCTGGTGTTGTATTGCGCGGAAGTGGTACAGATGAAAATGGTACTATTATAACGGGCACC
Organism: Bacteroidota bacterium; assembly: GCA_040004415.1. Taxonomy (GTDB): domain Bacteria; phylum Bacteroidota; class Bacteroidia; order Chitinophagales; family Chitinophagaceae; genus JACMLD01. Next base: position 9,998 of record JBDUAY010000140.1, read on the forward strand.
GGTACCGGAAGACTGGCGCTGATAAAAATTCTTGGGAAGAATGATAAAAAACCGGAAGGCAACGAATTGAAAATTACAGACGCCTATGTGCCGGTAAATACAACAAGCTTTCATGTTGATAATTTAATAAGTGGCAAAGCGGCCGGTAATAAAATTATCATTCGCAGGCCATCTACAGCAGCATGGATTTCATTGCTGGGGATGGAGACTTTCGGCGGTGGCATTTCTGCACTGGGTTGGAAACCCGGCGAAAGAGATTTGTTTTTCGACAGAACCATTACAAAGATTGACGGAAATGCAATTACAATAGATGCGCCGGTTACCACCGCTTTAGACTCAGTTTATGGTGGTGGGTTCATTTCGTTTTATAACTGGAGTGGCAGAATAAACAATGCAGGCGTAGAGAACCTGCGTTGTGTTTCAATATTTGATAAAGCAAATTTGAAAGATGAAGATCACCGCTGGAATGCCATCAATATTGAAAACGCAGAAGACGTATGGGTGCGCAGGGTTGGTTTTGAAAATTTTGCTGGCTCTGCAGTAAGTGTATTGGAAACGTCAAAACGGGTAACGGTGGAAGATTGCAAATCGCTCAACCCCATTTCAGAAATTGGCGGGCAAAGGCGCTATACGTTTTTAACTACGGGACAACAGACCTTATTTCAGCGGTGCTACGCAGAATTTGGTTACCACGATTTTGCTACCGGTTATTGCGTGGCCGGCCCCAATGCTTTTGTGCAATGCGAATCTCATTTGCCTTATAGTTTCAGCGGAGCTATTGATAGCTGGTCCTGTGGTATTTTATTTGATGTGGTAAATATAGACGGCAATGCCATACGCTTTGGTAACCGCGGTCAGGACGGTAACGGCGCGGGCTGGTCTGCCGCCAATAGTTTATTGTGGAATTGCAGTGCAGCAAGAATAGATTGTTATCAACCACCCGGTGCACAAAACTGGTCGTTTGGCTCCTGGAGCCAGTTTGCGGGTAATGGTTACTGGACGGAATCGAATAATACCATTAATCCAAGAAGTATATTTTACGGGCAGCTGGCAGCGCGGTTGAATAAAAATGTTGACAATGTTGCGGAGATACTATATATACCTACTGAAGCATCCAGCAGCCCTACGGTTGAAATGGCTGCTCAATTAATAAAAGAATCAGTTAAGCCACGTACGCAAATGAAAGAATGGATTGATCAGTCGGCGCAGCGAAATCCCATTTCAATAAGTGCGGCCAATGTAAAAACAATTGACCAGGTTGGCATAAAAAAAATGATTGCACCAGCGTTGGCGCCTTCTATGCAAATAAAAAATGGCTGGCTGGTAAGAGGCAATGAAATTTTAACAGGTAAAAGAGCAAGTGTACCCTGGTGGACGGGTGGTGTACAGGGAAAAGATATTACTAATGCATTGCCCGCTATTACACGTTTTGTTCCCGGGCGCAGCGGAAAAGGTTTAACCGATGATTTGAATGAATTGACTGAAAATATGAAAGCCGGTAATACCATTGGCATGGAACAAAACTATGGCTTGTGGTACGACAGGCGCAGAGATGATCATGAACGGGTAAGAGAAATGGATGGAGAAGTATGGCCGCCGTTTTATGAATTGCCTTTTGCACGCAGTGGAAAAGAACTGGGCTGGGATGGATTGAGCAAATATGATTTAACGAAATACAATTTATTTTACTGGAGCAGGCTAAAACAATTTGCAGACCTGGCAGATCAAAAGGGTTTGTTGCTGGTGAATCAAAATTATTTTCAGCATAATATTATTGAGGCCGGCGCGCATTATGTTGATTTTCCCTGGCGGACTGCCAATAATATAAATAATACGGGTTTTCCGGAGCCACCACCTTTTGCGGGTGATAAGCGGATATTTATGGCGGAACAGTTTTATGATGAAACGGAACCTACCCGGAGAGCATTGCATATAAAATTTATACGCCAGAACTTAAATAATTTTAAAGACAATAGCGGGGTTATTCAATTTATTGGCGAAGAGTTTACCGGGCCCGCGCACTTTGTAAAATTCTGGCTGGAAGTAATTAAGGATTGGGAAAAAGAAACCGGCAAAAAAGAAATCATTGGCTTGTGTGTAACCAAAGATGTGCAGGATGCTGTTTTAAGTATTCCCGGTTATGCATCAGTGGTAGATTTGATTGATATCCGTTACTGGCATTACCAGGCGGGCGGCACTGTGTACGAACCCAAAGGTGGCCAGAACCTGGCTCCGCGGCAGCACGCAAGATTGATAAAACCAAAGAAAACATCTTTTGAACAGGTATACCGCGCTGTAAAAGAATACCGGCAGAAATATCCTGAAAAAGCGGTTGTGTATTCCGGTGATAGCTATCCGGAATTTGGATGGGCAGCTTTTATAGCTGGCGGTTCTTTGCCTGTATTGCCTGCAGAAACAGATAAAAATTTTATAGCAGCTGCAACTGTTATGAAGCCCGTAAATGATATTGGTAAATATACATTGGCGGGTAACAATGGAGTGATTGCATATGCAGAAAACAGCAAATCAATTGAACTTGATCTTACAGGTATGAAAGGAAGTTTTAAGCTAAGATTTATAAATATGCGCGATGGAA
>JBDUAY010000141.1:0-12583 GCA_040004415.1 Bacteroidota bacterium
CCGCAATCCGGTTATTGCAATATTGCCGCATCAAAGGTTGCAGTATGGGGTTTTCATGGTGGTAATGATGATCAGTTTCCCTACCAGGCAGATGCTGTTGATGCTGCTGCGGTAAACAATTGTTCACCCATAATACCGGCTGTAGATACTATTATTGCTGGTGAGGGACATGGAATTTTTCAGACAGTTGTTTATGATCTATATAACGGTCACCATATTCCCAATGTTTTTCAATGGATGCTGAAAGTAAACAGGGGCATGAATGTTGTCACCAACCTGCCACCGGTGCCCGTTATAGCCGAAGGGCCTATTGTTGGCGGTAACCTGGTTATATCGCTGAATGCGCCGGTTAAAGAATTTACGCTCGACGGGTCTGCATCTCATGACGACGATGATATCATAATGGATTATTGGTGGCAAAAAGCAGGCATTCCCTCCGGCCTTACACCAGAAGATACGATTGTTGTTGCCAGCGCCATGTGGCCTAAAGCAACTGTTACAGCTTCTCCTGCGCATTTGCGCATTCCGGCAGGCGATTGGAATTTTAAATTCAGGGTGCGGGATTATCTTACTTCTGCAATATACGGGTCGAATAATCACACACAGATTGTAAATGTAACGGTTAAGATAAATTATCCTGACGGAAGTCATTCAGCACCGGCTACCGATGCTGGCGGAAGTATTATTATTCCCAGTGATCAAACAACAGTACCCGGCAGAGTTGGACAAGCGGAAGCATATAATTGCACAGATTGTAATATAGTCAGCTACTTGTGGACGCAGGTATCAGGCCCTGCAGCAACACTTAGTAATTATCATGATCCAGGCCAACCCTATCCGCCAGGAGAAAGTGCCATAGCTTTTACCGATCTTAATAGCCCGGGCATTTATCAATTTCAATTTTCCGCAACCAATAATCATGGCGATGTGGGCTCAGACATTTTTACAATAACGAAGCTGGGCGCGTTACCGGTAGCTTATGCCTGGTTTAACGGGCAAAGCGAAGGCAACAAAAATGTGCTTGAATGGGCAACCACATCTGAAGTAAATAGTTTACGGTTTGATATTGATCGGAGCACAGATGGCATACATTTTACTGTTGCAGGATCTGTAACAGCAAAAGGCGGCGCCAGTACAACCACATATGGTTTTGATGATAACAATGCAGTTCCTGGTCTGACTTATTACCGTCTTTCGCAAGTTGATAAAGACGGAAAAAGCAGCCTGTCTAAAACTATTTCTGTGCTTAACAGAAAAACCGGATTGTACATAGAAAAATATCCTAACCCGGTTCACGACAATCTAACCGTAACTATTCAGGGAAATACAAATGGTACCATGCATGTAATGATTGCCGATATGCAAGGCAAAGCAATTATACAACTGCAATGGCAAAAAGATCAGGCCCTGCTTAAAAAAGCGGTTAATGTAGGAGCGTTACAAAATGGCGTTTACCAAATGATAGTAACCCTTGGCGGCGATAAACAGGTTAGTAGTTTTGTTAAGTATTAATACTAAACTATCATATCATTATCTTACTAAAAATGAAGACTGCATCCATCATTTTTAGTAGATATACGATCATCTGAAAGAGGGAAATTACGTGCTGAATATTAATTAATTGTGCAACTGACACTTATCTTGATGCGTGTCAATAAATTATTTCCCAAACTGGGTTTTTTGGTATAATTGTTGGTCGAACATCTACCGTAAAATTACGGGTGCTGCTAACCCTGTTTTCACAAAAAGAATCCCAATTATTTTATTACACTTTTTTCAATAACGCTTGCCTGCAGTTTTCTGGGGTGAAATAGTGTTGTGTTGATTGTTTTGGCTTAAAACGGAGAGTATTTTTTTTAATATGCTGTTATGAGAGAGATAACAGCAAAACCAAGAGCGTCATTTTTAAACTGCTTTGCACTATGAGAACAATTTTACGGGCATGTATGCTTGGCTTAGGCATACTATCATTTAATGCTGCTGTCTTTTCACAACAGCAAGTCGCTAAAACTATTCCCAATTCTACGTCACCAGACGGACTGATTGGGTTTCTTCAGTTTACGCCATCAGACTATGGCAGTCAGAAACATCCGTTAATCATCTTCTTACATGGTATTGGTGAACGGGGTAACGGTACCTCGCAGATAGGTGTTGTTGCTAATAACGGTACGCCTAATTACTGTGCGCATGGAGCCAGCATGCGTTTTAGCGTTAACGGTCAAACATCTTCATTCGTTGTATTGTCTCCGCAGCTGAGTGCCCAATATGGTTATTGGCCTACTTACTATGTGAAGGAAATGATCGCATATGCCAAAGCTAATCTGTCGATAGATCCCAACAGGATATATGTTACGGGTTTAAGCCTTGGTGGCGGTGGAGTATGGAGACTGATAACAGATACACAAAATTTTGATCACACTTTCGACGGAACGATAGCCGCAGCCGCGCCTGTTTGCGGCACTCAGGAAGAAACAGATGCCGATTTCTGTTCTACTATCGGAACAAACCATTTGCCAGTTTGGGCCTTTCACAGCATGGATGATGGAACGGTAAGCGTTGGTGCAACCCAGCATGCTGAAATACTTGGCAATATGTGCGGCAATTTTTCTCCTGCTATGAAATTTACTTATTACCAGAGCGGTGGCCATGGTGGCGCCTGGATAAATGCATATGATACAGGACATATTACAGTGCCTGTCAATGTTAATGGATCTGTATCAAATTTTACTGCAAATCCAAACCTGTACGAATGGTTTTTAAGCAACACGCGGGGCGCTACTGCCCAGCCAACTTATACTGCCCCGGTTGCAAATGCCGGCGTTGCCCAGTCAATAACATTACCGTTAAATACGATTACTTTAGCCGGCAGCGGCGCAGGAACGAATGGCGCAACCATTAAGTCTTATTCCTGGACTAAAACAAGCGGGCCTTCAGCCGGTTTAATCAGCCTTCCGCTTTTGAACACTACCATTGTTACCGGTCTTGTGCAGGGAGCATATGTTTTTACACTTACCGTTACGGACAATCATGGATTGACCAGCAGTTCAAGCGTAACAATAACAGTAAATTCTGTTTTGGCGTTCTTGCCTGTTATAAATAAAGCGCCTTCTGCGAATGCGGGTTCAAATTCCAGTATCACGCTACCAACCAATTCTATTACCTTAGATGGATCTGCGTCTTCAGATCCGGATGGTTATATAGCCTCTTACTGGTGGACGCAAACGGGCGGACCGGCAGGCGCTGTTATGACTTCGAGGAATGCTGCTACTACCAGTGTGACCAGCCTTGTTGCAGCAACTTACACTTTTGTTCTGCAGGTAACTGATAATGCCGGCGCAATTGCGTTCTCAAATGTAACGGTAACTGTAAACCCGGCGCCGGTGGTAACCGCTTCACCTAACAACCAGGCTCCGTATGCAAACGCCGGTGTCGCGCAAACGGTAAATTTACCAACGAATTCAGTTGTTTTGAATGGTTCCGGCTCTTCTGACCCCGATGGTTATATAGCGTCTTATTGGTGGACGCAAACAACCGGGTCCGGTAGTCCTGTTATGTCTTCAAGAAATGCGGCCAGTACAAATGTTACAGGGCTGGTTGCCGGAACATATAATTTTGTTTTACAGGTAACTGATAATGGTGGTTTGGTTGGATTTTCAAATGTTACAATCACGGTAAACGCAGCTTCTGCAACGCCGCCGCCGCCCGGTCAGGGACAGCCCATAGGGTATGTTAAACAGACCCTCGGTTTGTGGCAGGCTTGTTCTGATGCTTCATCCGATGGACGAACACCAATTTATTGCAGCAGCATTGCTAACGGTAACATTGTATATCTTGATGCCGGACTTACCCAAATATATAATGGTGGCTTTAACTGGTTCTCATTTACGGCAGTTTTAGGCGGACCTTCAACACAAGGCTTTTCAATATTCCCTGATGGCGTTATCCATTTACTGTCTGCATGTGCCGTTACCACGCCGGTTCTACCCCCCGTTGTAACACCTGCTGGTAATCTTTTAGGATATTTAAAAATGTCTGTCGGACCCTACCAGGCATGTGATGATGCTTCTTCTTCCGGCAGGATGGCTATCTACGGAACAAACATTGCTAACGGAAGTTATCTCTATACAGATGCGGCAATGACCCAAATATTTGATGGTGGGTGGAACTGGTATTCTTTTACGCCAGTATTGGGCGGACCGGTTACATATGCTTTCGCCGTTTATCCTATCGGTAGCATTGGCCTGTTAAGAAATTGTACAACTGGCGGCAGCTCAAGATCAATAGATGGTGCAGCTGAAATTAGTATAGTACAGCAAGCAGAGGCTGCTGTAGCAACAGGTAAATTAAGCATGTATCCAAACCCTGTACGCTCAAGTGCTACCATTCAGTTAAGCAGCATAGAGAATGGTGCCAAAACAATTAATCTTTACAATACCAGCGGTGTACTGGTTGCAAAATATACATGGCAAACAATCAAAGGAAACAATACATTCTCCTTGAAGAATATTTCCGGATTGTCTGCTGGCTTGTACATAGCTGATATCAGGGACAGTAGCGGCAAGCCTGTTGGCAAATTGAAATTTGTTAAGCAGTAACTTTTATTCTTCCCTGAATTAATACTTGTAATAAGGCGTCCCGAAATACCGGGACGCCTTATTTTTGTTTCAAATTAAAGTTTGCCCGTTACCGTTAGTTATTGATATTATTAAAATGAATGCGGGTAAGAATACTAATAGCGGCTAAAGAAATGATAAATATTTATTGCTTTTCTTCATCGCTCCTTTTTTAAATGCGGCTTTGCACCATCTGTATACTGTGAGAAATACTTGATGAAAAGTGTTAATAACGGATGCCTGTAGTTAATCTACGAAAGCGTTATTTATACTACAACATTATCATAAAAAAAATGGTTTTTTTGGTATAGTTGTTGAATTATACCTGCTACCAATATTCTAATGAAATCCATTCTGCTATTTGTTTCTCTTGCTAATGGTTCTCACTTAGAATTTATCTTTAATTAGTTGATGATTTGCTTTTGCCGTAATTTTTTTTAAGGTGATGGTATTTTTTCTATTGTAATTATCCGCAAAAAATGAAGGATATCGACCTGGAATTTTTACTAAGCCGAATTATAATCCAAACCCTATTAAAAATTAAAACTGTACCATCCTATGAGAACTATTTACAAAACAATTGTATTGTCTGCAATTGTGCTGGCCTTTTGCACAGCAGCTTTTTCACAACAGGTCGCAAAAAGTTTTCCATACCCGGCATCCCCGGATGGGCTTATCGGTTTTTTAGAATTCAGGCCTTCAGATTATGGCACGCAAAAACATCCTTTAATTATCTTTTTACATGGCATTGGTGAAAGAGGTAACGGTACAACACAAATAGGTACCGTAGCCAATAACGCTATTCCTATGTATTGTGCTAATGGTGGAACGATGCGCTTTACAGTTGGCGGAGTAACCTCTTCGTTTGTTGTATTGTCACCCCAGTTAAGCGTTCAGCTGGGTTACTGGCCTACATATTATGTAAAAGAATTAATTAAATACGCAAAGGCCAACCTGTCTATTGATACTAACCGGATTTATGTTTGCGGTTTAAGCCTTGGCGGTGGGGGTATCTGGAGATTATTAACAGATACGCAGAACTTTGATCACACATTTGATGGAACAATAGCAGCTGCTGCACCTGTTTGCGGTACACAGGAAGAAACGGATGCGGACTTCTGCACGACTATTGGAACCAATCATTTACCCGTATGGGCTTTTCACAGCATGGATGATGGAACCGTAAATGTTGGGGCAACGCAACATGCAGAGATACTTAATAATATTTGTGGCAACTTTTCACCGGCTATAAAATTCACTTATTATCAATATGGCGGTCATGCCGGTGCCTGGATAAACGCATACGATACCGGGCATATTACCGTGCCGGTAGTTGTTAATGGCGTTGTTTCAAATTTTACAGCCACACCCAACCTGTATGAATGGTTTTTAATGCATACAAGAGCAACCGCGCCGGTGGCTGTTGCTGGTGCTGCCCAATTCATCAGCACAACCTCTACTGTTTTAAATGCCGCAGGTTCATATTCTCCCAATGGTTCTATATCATCGTATAGCTGGCAACAAGTAAGCGGCCCGATGCCCGCCACGATTGTAAATGCAAATTCAGCTGTGCCTACCGTTTCTAATATGATCCAGGGCGGAGATTACGGATTTAAATTAACGGTGACCGATGTTGCAGGCATATCGGGTTCAGCTTTAACCGATGTTAATGTCTTATTTTCATTGCTGCCCGTACAACTGTCTTATTTCAAAGGACAAAAAGCAGGTAATGGAAATGTTTTACAATGGGAAGCCTCAGCAGTACAGAACAGTGATTATTTTGCAGTTGAAAGAAGTACAGACGGAAACCAATTTACAACTATTGGTAAAGTAACTCAGGCCGGTACTGCTAAAGACTACAGCTTTACTGATGTAAGTGCACCCGCATCTAATGTGTACTATCGTTTAAGGCAGGTTGATCAAAATGGCACTTTTAAATTTTCGCAATTGGTTTTGATATCTGCCGGCAGCATAAACGTTGCCGTTCAGATGTACCCAAATCCTGTACACGATAATATCAATATTGCGCTTAACAATGATATAAAAGGAAAAGGGATAGTTACCGTGTATGAATTAACCGGTCGCAGCCTTATTCAGCAAACAATTGAAAAGAGTGATAAGGTGCTGAATGCCGTTGTAAACATGAATAACCTTTCGTCAGGACTATATATCGTTGAAGTAAAAATCGGCGATACGTATAAATTTACAGAGCGTGTTATGAAAAAATAACAAACAGAATATTTTATAATTGTAAAAGGTGTCAGGTCTGTCAGACTTGACACCTTTTATATTTTGCGATGGTTGATCAATACTTCAGACGGCAAAAAATGTCAACTGCAATAAACTAACGGAAGGGTTTATAAAAAGAAAATGTAGCGAGTTTTAACATAGGCTTATCGCCCCGTGTATCTCCATAACAATATATTTCATCGTATTGGGAAAGATCAAAAACTTTGTTGATCCGGTTCACTTTCTCTTCGCCATGACAATTGATTCCATCTATTTTGCCTGTCAGCAAATTATTTATTACCTGCAGTTTGGTGCCGATAAGCTGCAATTCATTTTTTTTGCACCAGGCTACAATCCAGTTTTCTGCAGAGGCTGAAACAATAACAATTGCTGCACCCGCCGCTTTAAGCTTTTCGATTTCATGCAAGGCCTTCGGCCGTAGTAAAGATGGAATATGAGAGACTGCAAATTCATCGCAATGTTGTTGAAATTGTTTTTCTGTTATCCCACAAAAAAAATATTTTAATACTTTTTCTTTCGCAGCCTGGTTAGATATAATACCCGCCTTGTAAGCTATTATAAAAGGTGAGTTGATAGCGAAGCCAAGGTAATATTTGAAATTTCCTTTGTAAAATTTTATTACTTCCAGTAACGTATCACGTGTTGTAATGGTGCCGTCAAAATCAAAGAATGCAATTCGTTTCTTCACAGCTTCATTTTTTTAAACTGAAATTCAGGGATGCATTTAATAATAAGCATGATCCATCTCCACATCCAGCGTACATAAACAACATTTTTCTTTTTTTGTACAGCACTATAAACAGCTTTGCCTACCTCGGCAGGATGGGCGGTTAGCGGCGCAGGTAGTGTTAACGTCTCCGTCATTTTGGTATAAACAAAACCCGGCTTTACGGTTACCACGTGTACATTATCTTTAAATAATTTATTTCTAAGACCGTCAAGATACGCGGTGAGCGCGGCTTTGGTACTTCCATAGATAAGCTTGCTCTGCCTGCCTCTTTCACCGGCTACAGAACTGATTCCGGCAATGCATCCTTGCTTTTGCGATTGATAATATTTTGCTGCAACATTTAAAATGGAAACAGCGCCGGTATAATTGCTACTGATCATTCGTTCTGTAATATCCCAATTACTGAATGCCAGGTCTTCTTCATCCATTACGCCAAATACACAAATCGTTACATCCGGCTTGGGCGTTAACTGATCAAAAAAAGCACTGTGGCTATTAAATTTCAGCGCATCAAAATTATGCAGCGTGCAGGTAACATTATGGCGCAACTGCATGTCTGTTTTGAAGGCAGAAAGCCTGTCAGCATTTCGTGCAGCCAGCTGAACACTATAATTATTCTGCGCAAATATTTTTGCTATTCCCTGCGCCATATCTGATGCAGCTCCTAAAATTAGTACTGTGGGCATGTGAGGTTTTAATTGAGTTTATTACTTTCTGTATAAAATGATTAATGGCTGCATGCAATGTAATCGTTAACTAAAAATGGAGTTGTTTTTCCAGTATAATAAGGCACAAAAGGCGGCTACCCATAATAATAAAGTAGCCTGTATAAAACGATCTTTATATAACACATCCGTAGGTGAGCCTGCTTTGTTTTGTACAAGTATTATTTGCAGGTAACGCATAAGACCGGCTATCACAAAAATAGCCGTATAATATAAGTGGTAAGTGCCGGTATGAGATATGGTTATTGGAGAAACGCAATACATAATATAGGTCATAATAATTATTGCGCTGAACATGGAAAGCATCGTGTTTAAAAAATCAACGTTATATCCTTTTACGGCTTTGCGCATATCTGCACCTGTTTCCAGTTTTAAAATAATATCATCCCGTCTTTTTCCTATTGCCATAAATAAGGCGAGCAATAATACCATCAGGTTTAGCCATGCAGAAACATCTATATCAGCCACATAGCCACCTGCTTTTACACGAAGTGAAAATCCAATGGCAACGATCAATATATCAAGGATGGGGATGTTTTTAAGCCCGAACGAATAGCCCATATTCATGAAAAAATAGAATGCCAGGATGGAAATAAACCGGTAATTAGGATCTGCATAGTAGGCCAGTGAAAAACCGGCTGCTATTAAAAGACCTGCGATAACAAGTGCCGCTGTTGGTTTTACAGCTCCGGATGCCAGCGGCCGCAATCTTTTTTTAGGATGCTTTTTATCATCTTCGCGGTCGCGGTAGTCATTTACAATATATACGGTGCTGGCAACAAAACAAAAGGAAAAAAAAGCTGCAACCAGGTGCTCTATTTTAGGCACATCAAATAACTTTCCCCCAAAAAAAACAGGTAGAAATAAAAACAAGTTTTTAGCCCAGTCTTTTGGCCGTAATAATTTGATGTATGGGGGCATAAAGGGTAATTTGATCGGCGGCCAAGATACTCCATAAAAGCTGACCGCACAATAGCACTTTGCAGGATGACGATGGTTTGTTATTTTAGGAGCGAAATTTTAACCGATATGAAGAAATTATTGCCGGCTGGAGAAATTCTTTTAATCGTTCTGCTGGCGTTTTTCCCGCTTTTTGGCACATTCCCGTACAGGATTAATATTTTCTTGTCGTATGAAGGTGCATACCGCTTATACCTGGGGCAGATTCCGTATAAAGATTTTGGTATACCCCTGGGCTATATGTATTGGGTAGTACCCGGTATATTTTTTAAAATTTTTGGCCCCTACATGATGAGTCTTGTAAAAGCGCAGGTTTTTTTAAATATTGTTGCGGGCTTGTCTTTTCGTTCCATATTAAAAAGTTTAACTGTTAAAGAAGGTGTGCGCTTTTTATGTGTTCTTTTATTCATCATATCATATTCTTTTTTTAACTACTGGCCCTGGTATAACCACACCGTAATTGTATATGAACTGGTGGCACTGGCCTTTCTTATGAAGTTTATTTTTGGTGCCGGAAGACGCTGGCGGTACGCGTGGCTGCTGTTGAGTGGCATGTTTGTTTTCTTTTCATTTTTTACAAAACAGGATGCAGGTGGAATGGCCATTTTAATTTGCCTTGCACTTGTGTTGTACAATGCAATTAATGAAAAAGACTGGAAACAACCAGTGGTATTTGCAGCAAGTGTGTTTGCTACCGGTTTTATTATGATTGCTCCTTTATTGAAATATAAAATTGGCTACTGGTTTAATCACGGTCAGCCGCCACACATTTCAAGAATTTCTTTTGGAGACATTGCAGAAGACTTTTTTAATAACTCACCGTGGATCAGGTTTTATATTTTTATTATTTTATTGTTATTACTGGTACGGATAAAATCTTTCAGGGAGTTCTGGAATAATAAACCAGATATGATTTTTACATTACTCACCCTCGGCATGCTTGCCGAGGCGGCAATATTTCAAACCACCAGTTATATTCCTGCAGATAACAACATTTTCTTTCACAGCTTTGCCATTGCATTTATACTGGCTATGCTAACGGATTATTTACCGTTGGATTTTGGTTCTTTTAAAACCATTGCCATCGGATGTATTGGTATGCTCCTGTGGTGGAGTAATGTGTACTGGAAGTATATGGCAAAGTATATCGTAAAGCCGGAGCCGGCTATTGTAAATACAGATGGAATCGTTAACAAGAAAACATACCTGATCCAAAAGCCAGATACGTCGGATGTGCCAATGGATAAATGGCGCACACCCAATCTCAAATCTTTCCATAAAATGTTGTTACCCGGGCCAACCGTAGATGGCATTGAAAGATTAATGAGTATGGACCTGGTTAAAAGCAACCCGCATTTAAAAGTGCTGAACATGACCGAGCTCACCCCGCTTGCGTATGAAATGAAATTCGATTTGGAACGAAGCCCGGAATATCCGCTGTGGTTTCACAAAGGCGTGGGTATGTTTCAGCAGCAGACCGATATGTTTTGCGATCGTATCAAAAATAATTATTACGATCTTGTTATGTTTGAATACATTCCGTTCCTGAATAATTTTTATCCCTTCCAGGTGAGAAACAGCCTGTTGCAATACTATGACAGGGTAGATGTTTTTACTGCACCACGCAAACCCTCGATACAGGCCTGGATAGAAGTCTATGTAAAGAAGAAATAGATCCGGGTAATTGAATTAATTCATTAAGAAGGTTTATAATAATCGTTCTCCAGCACAGAAAGCTGAGAAGATTTTTTTATGTCTATTACATATGTGTGATTCCATTTGTCGTGCCATGGATAACACGGGCTGCCCAATGCACTCAATATTTCAAATGGTACTACTCTGCTGAAGCCACGTTTAAAAGCAGTGCCAGCATCAATATTACTTCCGTCTTCGTTTACGGCTTTTGTTCCTGTTATTATTTTACCAGGCGATCTTCCTTTGGTAACCAGCTCCATACATGCCATGTACAAACCATAAATAATAAGACCAATTAAATTAAAACCGAATTCATTTCCATTATTCATTTTACCGAATGACTCAGGACTTGTTAAAATCCAAATTAGTGAAACACCTGCTATTAATAGAAGATAGACGACATAGTCGATTAAAAAATTTGCAAATCTTTTCCCTGTATTTGCGCGGATGAGTTGGAACGATGTAACAATATCTGTGAGAATGTCTGTTTGATTTTCTGCCATATCGGGGGTTTATACACAAGGTAAACGAAAAGAAATGAAAAGTATTTTGCAGGATTTTTTTAATACGCAAAGGGGCAAAATGATATGCGGTAAAAATAAACGTAGAATATCCAGCTACAGGTCTGTCCGCACATCTGCCTTTTTGGTAACGATGCGTTTGATGCGTTTGATGAAACCTTTTGCCAGACCGCCATCCATCTGGATACGGCGGTCTGTTGTCCAGGCGAGCGCCTTCACATTCGTTACATAATGGATTTTTCCGAAGCCTTTATTCCGCAGTTTTAATGCCAGCCAACCATCTTCATTAGCGCCAACAGGATGTTCGAAACCATTTACCTGCAGGCCCTGCTCTTTTTTAAACCCTGAATTAAAACCATATACGTTTACGGCTTCCTCCTTAAATTTTTTATTGAACCAGCGCATAAAATCGGCCATGTATTCATAAAAAAAATAGACAGCACGGGTAGTTTGCCCGGTTGGTATAAAAGCAAAGCGACCATAGACAGACGTTATATTATCATTGTCGAGCGGCTTTACCATTTGCTCAATCCAGTCCGGCGGATACAACGCATCCGCATCCGCATTTAAAACATATTTGCCCCTGGCGGCACTAAGGCCCGCATTTCTTGCTGCGGTAATACCTTGTTTTGTTTCTTTGATGCAAATGGCCCCGGCGCTTTTTACAATGGTTTCGGTGTTGTCTTTTGAATTATTATTCACCACGATTACTTCAACAGAACGGTTCGTAACAGATTTTGAAAGACAAGATAATGTTTTGAGGATGGATTGTTCTTCGTTATAAGCGGGTATTACCACGCTTACTTCGGGTGTGCCTTTCAACAGGCGCTGAAATCCTGCGCCAATGTTTTCAAGTCTTGCCAGCAGCGTGGCATTTGGTTGATTGTGCTCTTGTATATTGGCCGGTATAGCTATCGGTCGCATTAGAATTTTAAAGGGTTTGGTCTCAAAACTAAGTGTATATGTTGATATTTAAAAGCCATGCGGTTGCCGATATACAAAGTTCCGGTCTTCAGCCCTTATTTTTGTTTTAAAATATTTTTATCAGCCCCAATAAATCAATACTGGCCAACCCAATAGAATACCTTA
>JBDUAY010000531.1:0-3722 GCA_040004415.1 Bacteroidota bacterium
TTGGGTTTTCAGAAAGACTTCTGCGGTAATCAAACCCAAAACAAAGACAATCTAATCAGGTATATGTGTCCGGAGGCAGCCACGCTGCATTTATATCTTTTTCATATTCACAGATTAGGATCAGTATCCGTATGCAGATTGGCAACGGAAGATCTTTAACTATACCCCATCGCAAAATATAATATTTATGTACAAACTAATAATTATAAATAAATATTTACACGGGCCGGATTTGTTTTTCAACCTCCGGGTATTTTTATTTTTGTAAAATAGTATTCCTTCGTGATGCCTTCCGCTGAGGCGCATAAAAAATAAAGCTAAACATAATTTTTCTTCAACCCACGCGTGACAATTACAGCAACCAGATTCCGGGCTGCTGATATTAAGCCGTTTTAGAAAATAGCCCAGGGATGATTAAACTGGTTGTCATCATCATCCTGTTTGTTTATTATCCGGCGAATCCATTGCCTGATGGGTTTGATAATCAGTTCGCGTAGCAGAAGATAACTGGTTTTCATAATATAACAATTGATAGATTATATAATTCGATGCAGGTAGTACAATACTATTAATTGACAACCTGACTACTTATCCGCCCTGCATCAAATTGCGGTATTTAAATAGCTCTTTAGTAATAAAACTGCAACTCCTGCCCAGTTGTGATAAAGTACAATGTTTGATTTTCACATCAACCGGAAGTCCGCCTTTTGTTTCTACCCAATCAAGCTGCAGAATATCTGATTCACACACTTCGTCATTGCCTTCCAGTTCCGAAAATATGGAAAGAGCAACTGTACGGTTATTCCCAAGATAGAAATCGCAAATAGGTTCAAACCCTGCCGACGTCCTAATCGTAAACCGGATCTTGAAATCGTGCACCATACTGTTTACAACATTGTTGAATTTTCTGATCAAGTAAAATGCCAAAATGGGTACAATGTCAATTCCCCAGTTAGTACTTTACGGCAAACAACTGGCATGAATAGAAGGAATGAAGGGGACTGAAAAATATTCATGATATTTTTTCAGTCCCAATATTACCAGGCCATATAGCAACTGAAAAAATTGCAGAAATAAATATCATTATTGGGGTGGCATTCATTTTGTCTATTGTTCATTGTTCAATTTTTCAATTATTAATTATTATTCTTAACCAAATTAAAAGGAGGTCTGTTATGACAATCGTAAAAAGAAACGGAAACGGGCAACATCATTTTCCCCAGCTTTTTGATGATTTTTTTAACCGCGACATTTTTAATTGGGGACTAACCAATTACTCTGCCACTGACACCACTATCCCCGCGGTTAATATCAAAGAAACCTCTGATAGTTATGAAGTGGAGGTTGCAGCTCCCGGCATGACCAAAAAGGATTTTAATGTGCAGCTGGAGGGCAATATGCTTACCATCAGTAGTGAAAAAGAAGTAAACAAAGAGGCGAACGGCAACATCCGTTATGCATCGCGCGAATTCAGCTACCAGTCTTTTTCAAGAATATTTACACTGCAAAAAGATGTGGTGGACACTGAAAAAATACAGGCTGGTTATGAAGATGGTGTTCTACACCTGGTCATTCCAAAAAGGGAGGAGGCAAAACAAAAAGGCTCCCGGCGAATAGAAATTTCTTAAGCGCTTGTTATTCTCAATAACAGAAGTTGCCCAGCAGAAGGCAACTTTTGTTGTTTATAAAATAATAAAATACCGAAGCTTTCATCATGTTAACTGGCATCCCTGGCCACAAATAATTCTGCATATAATTGAAGCCGGCTTACTTGAAGTTTTAAAATTCTTCGATTTCAGCAGGATTATCTGTTTTAACGAAATAGTCCGTCTGGAAATATCCGCCAGGCAGCAGTACAGTATGCAGGTTACCGTATTCACCTTCTGCTGCGGGTAACAAAATAAATGATCAAAGCTATAAAAGCTACCACGCCAATCACCCCAAACCAGACACCTGTCTTAAATATGTCACCAATAGCCTGACAGCTGCTTAACGCAAGTAAAAAGAAAGATAACAGGCAAATCGTTACTAAACGGATTTTCATGATTATAAGTTTTAGAATGTGCTTTAACTATTACCATTTCAAGATCATGCCAGATGTTATATTGGTTATCCCGTCAGACTAAGGCTTTCGCTACTGGCCCCGTTTCCCAGCGTCGGATTAATCTTCAATCATACCATTGACTGGTATCAATTGTAGAAACCATTCCGCATTATTTTATTCTCGTGAGCCTTGTCATTTTCAATAGTTATTTTTAGCGATATCCGGTACGCTAACAAGTCAGTTTTCAGGGCACAAGATTTGTAATTGTTTAATATTATACAAATTCCCGGCGGTTTCCGGCATAAGGCATAAATTAAAGCTGTTGAATGTTTTTGCATACATGGCAAAAATTCATGAGTAAACAACAACAATTATTTCATGAGTTTGAGTTTAGGAAATGTCATGAGTCGAAAAACAATATAAAGCAAATTATATGTACCAGGGCAGAGAAATAACCAGACTTCGTAAGGAAATTAATTGGCGATGGGTCATTAGATTTTCAATAGGCGAGCATACGAACCTTCTATTTCAATTGATATAAATACTTTCACCGATGAAATTTTTTTTTTCCATCCGCAATCAGTTCAGCGTAATATGTTCCGCTCTTTGCGGGACGACGCTGATGACCGTATATAGCTATATCATTTCAAGGCTGCAGAATAAAAATTTTAAAGAGCCGAAATTACTGGGCAAAATGTCGGAGAACCTGTTGCCCTGGCTTGACCGCCGGACGTCCCGCATCACCGGCTGGTACATGCATTACCTGGTTGGATTGTTGTTCGCTGAAACGTATGCACCGTTCTGGCCGGCGACTGGCAAAAAAGGGGCTTATATTAAAACAGGCCTTATACTCGGCGGAATCAGCGGTATTTCAGCGATACTTCTCTGGAAGTTTAGTTTAAATGCTCATCCATTTCCGCCGGCAGTGGATTTTATACCATTCGCCGGCCAGCTTTTAATTGCCCATCTGTTTTTTGGATTCTTTGCTGCTGTTGGATACATGGTGAGCCGACCAAAAGTTGTGTAAATTATTCCCGGATACACATTGCACTAAAACAGAGCGTATGCATGTATTGGTGAAGCGTTAAACGGTATACGATTTGTGAAAGATTAAGAAACTTATTTGCATGATAAAAGAGCAAAACCAAGACACTGTTATAACACAGCCAACAGCCAGGTCTCTTCCAGAAGATGCTGAAAATTTGTATCCTACCCGGGATGCAATGAACAATAAGCTGGATGTAGCAGATTTATTCAATCATTTCACAGCCAGTATCATCCAGGAAAATACATTATTTACCAGATAGGATAAATGACAGCGCTTTAATTACCAGTTATCAAAGGTTAGCCCGAAACTTTCTTCATTCAGTATGTCTTTCCAGTTTTGGATGAGGGCCTTGTAGGCCTCACCGACAGGCATGATGTTGCGATCGAGGTCAAACAATCCCAATTCATTGATATTGCCTGCATCGTTACGCAGTGCAGAGTCCCAGTCAACCTGATGCAGCAAACTGTACCACGTAAATCCAATAATCGGTATTCCGTCGTGTTTTAAACGGTGCACATTGGCCCACTGTTTCAGCAGCCACTCTTTGCATGCCGGCATTTTAATGTTGGTTTCCGTGTAACCCTTCGGCCAAGTGCATATAGTTTACGCGGATAATGATAAATAATTTTG
>JBDUAY010000142.1:0-12575 GCA_040004415.1 Bacteroidota bacterium
CATTGTATTTACTGGCTTTAAGTGTTGAAACGGCCAGTGTTGTTGGTAAAGTCCACAAAGTATAGTTGGCACTACCGGGCGAATCTGATACACGCGGCCTGTTTTTGTTCTTCTCCCGGATGTATTTTCCATTAACCAAAATTGAAAACCGCTTGCTAAGATTGGCATTAATGTTCATTGCAACATTATCTCTTACAAGTGTGTTGTTTGGCACAATGCTTTTATTGTTCAAATCACTCATGGAGAACCGGTAAGCAATTTTTTCACCGCCGCCGCTAACTGCAAAATTATTTGTGAAGGTGGTTCCTGTTTTGTAAAACTTAGACATATTATCAGTAACTGCACTGTAGGGTCTTGATACACCGTCATATTGTATAACAGATGAACCATCTAGTTTAGCACCCCAGCTGTCCGTTTGATCACTGATATTAGGATCTGCCGTTGTTGGTTTCTGTCCGGTTAATCCTGTGGCCCCCCTTGAGCCAGTACCATATTCATACTGATAATCTTTGATTTTTTTATACAACAAACTTTCTGCTACAAAATTGCTACCTACTTCAATTACTGGCGGTTTGCCGGATTTACTACCACCTTTTGTTGTAACCAATATCGCACCATTAGAAGCACGTGATCCATACAATGCGGCAGCCGTACCACCCTTTAACACACTAATTGTTTCTATTTCATCCGGGTTAAGACTGGATATACCATCACCCTGATCCTGGCCACCCCACTCTCCTACTGAGCCCAGGTTATCATTATTAAATGGAATACCATCCACAACTATTAACGGCTGATTACCTCTTGTAATGGAAGTATTACCCCTGATAATAATACGGGATGATCCGCCCGGACCGGTGGCGGTACTGGTAATATTTAAACCCGCTACTTTACCCACCAGCGAGTTGGCCACGTTTACCGAACGTGCCTGTGTAAGCTCATCTCCTTTTACTTCGGAGATAGCATACCCCAGCGCTTTCTTTTCTTTACGGATACCCAATGCCGTAACCACCACTTCATTTAAATCTTTGCCGGCACTAACCAGCGAAGCGTTTAAACTGGCACCATCCACAGTATAATCTTTGGAAAGATACCCTACATAACTAATGGCAATGGAAGCACCTTTTTTGGCGCTGATGGTAAATTCTCCGTTGTCATTGGTAACTGTGGCTTTTTTGGTACCCTTAACCAGGATAGTAGCTCCTGGAATACCCGCACCTTTTTCATCTGTAACACGCCCGCTGACAGATATGTCCTGGGCAAAAGAGAAGGTTGAAATAAGAACAGCCAATAGACAGGCAAACAAAAGTTTGTTTCTCATAAGCAGCATTAGTTTAAATCGTTCAGAAATGAATGTAGTTTTGCAAAATAAAATTAGCGCAATTTTTAACAGCAGAGTGGTGATATTTTAACTAATCATTGGCTTGTTTTATCCGGAATTGATTTTATTCAGGCAAAATGAACCTAAAAGGATTAAGTCAGCCAATTTCTGTTATGATACTTTTTATTTCTTCATGAACTCAAAACGCATTACAAAAGCTTAATTACCCCCCACAAATACCATTATCAAAAACCCGAACAGTTCTCGTATTAAATTTGCATTAAAAATAAGACCATAAATAGTTTGCGACTGCTGCATCTGTTTTAAAATACCAGCTTGTTACTGGCAGCAGATTCATTGCCCGAAACATCTGCGGCATGAATTGTATAGAAATCTCCCTTCTTTGCACTGCCTCCAGGTATATTATACAAAAGCAGTGGAGTAAAAGCAATCTTAACACCGTTGCAGTAAATATTATAGCCCAATAACTGCCTGTTGTCAGTTGATTCATTCCATTTCAATAACAATCCGCTCTTTATTTTGAGCGCAAGCGCTTGCGGTACAGAAGGTGATATCTTGTCTGGCTCCAAGCGTTCAATACAATTTACAAAAGCACGCAGCACGTGATAAGTTCCTTTCCAAATATTGCCTTTTGAAGCTGTTTTTTGTTCAGGCTCCTTATCAAGCCCACCAGAATACCAGTCGCCATGTTCATGATCTACCAGGTATGCCTGTACGTATTGCCATTGCTGCAAAAACTTTTTGTAATACTGCATTTTGTCTGCCGGAAAATAATCAGACATCATTAATAGTGTATTCAATCCTTCTGCCTGCGCCCACCAATTTTTAGAGTCTCTTATAATAGTGATAGAAGCACTGTCTTTAAAATAATATCCCTCATCATAAAAACCGCCCACTTTATTATCCCATCCGTTTCTCAACGCATGGTCTATCATTTTTTTTGAGATTTCCATTGTTTGAGACTCATCTTTTATACCCAGTGCATGAGAAGCTTCCAGCATGAGATAAGCTGTTTCCACATCGTGCCCAAATGATACATGATCCAGGTTGCGGTGCTGTATAATATTATCGTACGTTGTATTTCTGAAAGATACCGGCGTCCAGTCGGGCTCAAAAAAAAGTGTGAGGTTTCCTTTGCTGGTGGTTATGGTATCGCGTATCAGCAACAACATTTCTTTCAGGCGTTCTGCAAGCAATGGATCCGGCCATACATAATATAGTTCTGTAAACGCTTCCAGCAAATGAATGGAGCTGTTTTGATCTTTATAACCTGTCTCCGCTGTTGAGGCGATGGCTGCTGTTCTTTCTACCGGTGTGCCATCCATTTGCATATGCTGATAATAACCCTTGTGCACCGGGTCATGACTATGCTTTTCCAGCCAGTAAAAAGTTTTTTTAGCAAGATTCAATGCAGCCGTATCGCCGGAACAACGGTAATAAGCAGCCAGCGCATAGATACCAAAGGAATTTCCGTAAGCAATTTTATCACCCAGTGATGAGGGTTTTACTTTTCCATCGCGGGAGAGCAATGTATAAAAGCCACCATTCTGTTTATCCCAGAAAAAATCACGCAGAAAATAAAAGCCCTGCTGCGCACTTTTTTTGTACCCCCTATTTTGTGGATACAGTTCTGCCGCCCTTGCGTTCGACCACACATGGCGCGCCTGCGTTACAATCATTTTATCCTGCACCGTGCCAGGCTTAAAATCATAGGTAAAGTCACTCAGAAATCCACCATATACACTGTCCACATCTTTGGGGTACCAAACATCTAAAAGCAATGCCTTCATGGAATGTTTCATTTCGGCAGCTATTTTTTTTCTTTCGGCTGAAGGCTGCGCAACAGCAACAAAAGGCGTAATTAAAAACGGGAAAAAAATAAGGCAGGCTATTTTCATGGAAGCAATTTTTTTACACACGAATGGGGCGAATAAGGCGAATTAGCCGCTCATTTACACCGGCAACAATTAATGATCTGTGTTGGTATTCTTCACAACTTTGAGGGTGCATTTAAAATTGTCGCTGTATTTTTTACCTCACCCCCTTTTAATCCCCTCTCCAGCTATGCTGTAGAGGGGAAAAGCGAACGACAATTTTAAATGCACCCAACTTTGATCCTTTTGATTTGTTACCGTGCTTATGATTAACTTTAGCAACATGGTTCAGCACCGGTTAAGCAACAAGATATGCGCTTTATGTAAGAGAACCATTTCCATCGCAATTCAAACTGCATCCGCGATAGTTAGCATAACATTCATTTCTTTTTCAGCATCAGCACAAAAAATGGAAAATCCCGTTAAATTTAAAGATTTTGTTTTTGATGAAGTCCGGGTGCAGAAAAATTTAATCTATAACGATCATCCCGCGCCTGGTATCAAACAAAAATATTATCAATTTGACCTGTATGAACCAGCAGGTGACACTACAGCTTACCGGCCACTGATTATCTGGCTGCACGGCGGCGGTTTTAAATTCGGGAAAAAAACATCGGGCGGACTGCCATTATGGAGCAAAACATTTGTGCGGCGCGGATATGTATGCGCACCCATCAATTACCGGCTCAGCAAATTACATCCTTTAAAACATGTTGCGGATCTTGTACAGGGTTGTGCAGATGCTGTTGAAGATTTGAATAATGCCATCATTTTTTTTAAACAGCATTACCGGCAATTTAGAATTGATACCAACCGGATTATCGTTGGCGGCAACTCTGCCGGCGGCATGATTGCCTTGCAGGCGGTTTATAGCAGTCCCGGGGAGATGGCTAAACTAATCCGTAAAGACGATTCAGCAGGAAAAGAAATCAGCACACATAATCCACAACATATTGCAGCCATTATTAATTACTGGGGCGCTCTATTTAATATCAATTGGTTAAAAAATACTATTGTACCCATTGTAAGTGCGCATGGCAACAAAGACAGGGTTGTTCCATACGATGATAAAAAGCCCCCGTTGTACGGTAGCCTTGCCATACACCGCATGGCTGATTCCCTGCACATACCCAACAAGATAAAGATTTATGATGGCTATGCGCATGAGTTGCAAAAACATTTTAATCCGCTGTTTGCCGGCCATCCTGCAAAAAAACGATGGCTGGATGCCGGACAGTTTACAGCGGATTTTTTATACGAACAATTATTCAGGTTAAAATAATACAGTTAGCAGGGGTGCATTTAAAATTGTCGCCGCATTTTTTTACCTCACCCTTTTAATTCCCTCTCCACCTGCGGCGTAGAGGGAAAAGCGGAACGACAATTTTAAATGCACCCGTTAACAGGTAAAACCTGCGCTTTTAAAAAGATTACTTTTAACGTAGCAAAATTTCAGTAACGATTCAAACAAATGCGTATGAAAAATAATCGCCGCGATTTTATAAAAAAAAGCGCCGCACTTGCTTCTGCCATTTCTATCGGAGGCATCAGCTCCGGTATCGCTTCAGTTCCCAATATAAATACTAAAGGCCGTACAAAAGAAAACTTACTTACTACTGTTAAAGATGCCGGCATGCAAATGAGCGAAGCATATTTTGCAGGTATGGATGAACGCCGTATCGCCTTTATGAAACAGCTGAATGTGTTTGGCGCCGTTGGTGGCATCAACCCAAAGCTTAGCGGGTTAACAGATGTGGAAGCATGGGACCCTAAAGCACTTACCGCCAATAAAGAAGCCTGGCAGCAAGCCGGGTTAAAACTGAATGTTATTGAAGGACCTGCATCGCTGGGAACCAAAACAAAACTGGGTCTTGAAGGGAGAGACGAAGAGATTGCCAATTTTATAACCTTCATGAAAAACCTGAAGCAACACGGAGGCATTGACGTTATATGTTATAACTGGATGCCGGTGGTTAGCTGGTACCGCACAAAAATGGATGCGCCCGGCCGTGGTGGTGCACTGGTAACAGCATTTGACTATGAAGATGTGAAAAATTTACCGGTAACTGAATATGGCGTGGTAACAAAAGATGCACTCTGGAAAAATCTTGAATATTTTTTAAAAGCAGTGGTGCCCGAAGCAGAAAAAATAGGAATGAAACTGGCGATGCATCCGGACGATCCGCAGGTAGACAGTATTAAAGGCATCTCGCGGATAATGACAAGCGTAGATAATTTTAAACGCATGCTTGATATTGTCAAAAGTCCGAGTAACGGAATTACCATGTGCCAGGGCAATTTTTCTTTAATGGGTGCAGACATACCCACTGTAGTGAAAGACTTTGGCAAACGCGGCGTTATTCATTTCGTACATTTTAGAAACGTACGTGATCTAAGCGGTAAAAAACCAAGTACTAAGTTTACGGAAACATTCCACGACGAGGGCCAGATAGATATGTATGCTGCCATGAAAGCATATTATGATATTGGTTTTAAAGGACCGATAAGACCCGACCATGTACCTACCATGGCGGGCGATAGCAATGAACATCCGGGCTATAGTAATATTGGTTCCTTGTTTGCATTTGGCTATATGCGCGGACTGATGCAGGCCATCAGCAATGAAAAACACGGTTGACCATCAACGTTATTCATCTCAAAAGAACCAGTGAAAGAAAACACTTTTTTACCTAAAAAAAATAAATAATTATGGCAAAAATACTTGCCAGGCAACGTTGGTACCGCTTAATTCCAATAGCGTTTATTACGTATAGCCTTGCCTACCTGGACCGTGCAAACTTTGGTTTTGCCGCAGCAGGCGGTATGGCGAAAGATTTAAACATTACTGCCTCCATTTCATCTTTATTAGGATCATTATTTTTCCTGGGCTATTTCTTTTTTCAAATTCCCGGGGCGTTGTATGCAGCAAACAGAAGTGCAAAAAAATTAATTTTCTGGTCGCTGATAGCCTGGGGCGCCCTGGCCATGGCAACGGGCATGATCAGTAATATTAGTTTACTGATCATTATCCGTTTTATGCTGGGTGTTGTAGAAAGTGCGGTGATGCCTTCTATGCTGGTATTTCTAAGCAGGTGGTTTACAAAATCTGAAAGGTCGCGTGCCAATACATTTTTAATTCTTGGCAACCCGGCAACTTTATTGTGGATGTCTATTCTGTCTGGCTATTTAATAAAATCTGTTGGCTGGCGGTGGATGTTTATTTTGGAAGGCGTGCCGGCAATTATCTGGGCGTTCTTTTGGTGGCGGCTGGTAGAAGATTCGCCCAAAAATGCGGATTGGTTAACGGCTTCAGAAAAACAAGATCTGGAAGATCAGTTGCACCAGGAACAAAAAGGCATCCGGCCCGTAAAAAATTATGCCGCGGCATTTAAATCCACCGCCGTTATTTTATTATGCCTGCAATATGCATTGTGGAGCATTGGTGTATATGGTTTTGTTATTTGGCTTCCGTCTATTATTAATGCAGCGCCTGATATGAATATTGTAAAAACGGGGTGGCTCGCGTCCGGACCCTTTGTACTCGCTATAACCGGAATGATAAGCACTTCTTATTTCTCTGATAAAACACTAAACAGGAAAGCATTTGTGTGGCCGTTCCTGTTAATTGGCGCTATAGCCTTTTATGGCTCTTATCTTGTTGGCACTGATAATTTCTGGCTGTCATATGTACTGCTGATTATTGCCGGCGGCGCTATGTATGCGCCTTACGGACCGTTCTTCGCTATCATTACAGAAATATTACCAAAGAATGTTGCCGGCGGGGCAATTGCATTAATTAATAGTTTAGGGGCATTGGGATCTTTTGCCGGTTCTTATATTGTGGGTTATTTAAATGGAAGTACAAAAGGATTTGGTGCTTCTTATATTTTTATGGCAGGCTCTCTTTTTCTTTCCGCGATAATAACATTGATTGCAGTAAAAGGATCCCACAAAAAATCAAACACCTTAGAAAATGAAGTAGTTGCGATTGGCCTGACCGAAACGCGGTGAAGTGACATGCCTGGTGTTGCCAGGGTATATGCATCTCCCGTCGTTATGATCCTTTGTCTTACACGCTAACGGCTACCAGTAAACTTTTATCTGTTCCGCGTTTTCCCAACCGGGCGGCGGCGGGTATTGCTTTGCCGGTGGTGACGGATATTTTAATGTATTGGGAAAGTAATCGAAACATGCAACAGATCCTGACGGAATAAATGGTTCTGCGGATAGTTGCAGCAAATAAGGCGTAATATCCCATGGAATCAACATCACTTTCTTGTGTGTAACAGAGCTGGCGGAAAAATAACCAAGCGCAAAATCGTTCGCGTTTGCCGCATTGTACACATTGCCTTTTATAGCTGCAGGCAAAGGATCTAAAATACCGCCGGTACGCGTTTGTTGTGCCTGGTAAGCTTCCCAAAACTGGTATGCTTCTTTGCTAAGGGATATCTGGCCAACATCAATATATGGATTGAAATAAGTGTAGATATAACAGAATCCTACTGGCTGATTTTTAATTTCATTTCCGTTAATATAGGCATCTGATAAAATACGTACTTCGTTATCAATATATAATTGATAACAATACTGAAACATTACACAACCAAATCCGCAGCCAATGCCATGTGTCTCGCGTCCTATCCAGTTTGTAAAAGTCCAGCGATAAAAATTTTCTTCCTGCGCGGGGTCTCTTGTGTTAACAGAAACATCGAGGCGTGAGGGTACATTGAAATCGAAATAACCATTATATTTTATGCTGAGGCTGTCTATGAGTACCGGAGCTTTTATTTTTTCTGGTGTTGAAATATATTTTGTTCCATCTTTTAAGACAACAGCAACAGAATAGCTTCTGCCCACTTTACCAATATAAGTTGTATCAGTCGTCACATAATTTCCCTGGTGCGTATAAACCAGGGTGGTGCTCTTTCCCAAATCATCACTGATGGTTACTTTGGCATCTTTTTCAACGTACTGGTCAAGAACACTATCAGCATGTAATACTTGCCCGGAGTAAGTTAGTTTTACTGTATAGGGAACTGAATCTGTTGTGATGTTGCCTTCCACTACCAGTATTGGCTTCGCATTTCGCAAATTCACATCCACCCGTTTGATGCAGGAAAAAAATGCAATGGAAAGAATGCTTACAACTATTATTATTTTTTTCAATTGCATGAAGTTAAAAATTAAAATTCCATGAAATAGACGGAATGATAGAGCCCAGTACAGAAAGCCGGTAAGATAACAGCCGGTCCTGGTCGCGCTGAAAATAAATAGAATAAGCATTCTGGTGTGCGTAAATATTGTAGAATGAAATATTCCAGATGCTGTATTTTCTTTGCTCAGGATACCGTTTTGAAATATAAATAAAGCCAACGTCTAACCGGTGGTATGGCGGTAACCTGTCCATGTTTCGTTCTGAATAGTTTGTTACTATTGATCCGTTGTAAACGTATGTTCCATCCGGGTAGGTAGCAGGACGACCGGTTGTGTAAATAAAATTACTGCTGAAGCTCCAGCCCCTGCCTAATTTTATTTTACCTACAACCGCCAGGTTATGCGGGCGGTCAATATCAGCAGGATAATATGCGCCACCATTTACCGTTTCTGATGGAAAACTGCTAAGCACCTGCACCTGTGATTTTGAATAGGTATAGTTTACCTGCCAGGTATATGTGCCGGTATTTTTTGCGACACTAAACTCCGCCCCGTATGCACGTCCGCGTCCATTTAATAAAGCACTTTCAATATAAGGATTCAACAGTAACGTAGCGCCATCTTTATATTGAACAGTGTTTTGAGTTGTTTTGTAATATGCTTCAAAAGATGCTTCGAATCTATTTTCATTGATGCTTTTAAAGAGACCTGCAGCATATTGATCTCCAATTTGCCGGTTGATATAATTATCACTCAGTTTCCAAAAGTCTACGGGAGATATTGCAGTGGTATTTGAAATAAGGTGCAGGAATTGCTGTCCACGGTTATAACTCAATTTTAAAGAAAGATCATCTTCAAGGCCAATCTTCAATGCAATGCGTGGCTCAAGCCCGGCATAATTTTTAATACTTTTATTTTTAGGATAAGAAACACTGTCTGTGATGGTTTCTTTTGACATCGGAACACCTGGCTGGTAGTGATAAACATTTTTTGCACCCAGGTAATCATATCGTGTATAACGCAATCCCGCCTGCAACGAAATACGATCAGTAATTTGAATATCATCGTTTACAAACGCTGCCATTTCTCTTCCTTGCTCGCCCTGGATATTAATGGGGTTAATACTGCTTGTTGCAGACGAAGGCAATTGTGAACCGGGTGTGATATTGTATAAAATAAAATCAGCGCCAAATGAAATTTTGTTCTTGTCAGTCACAGCATAGGTAAAGGATGCTTTCGCCTGTTTTTGTTCAATAGCTGAACGCACCCTGAATGCATAATCCGGTTGCAGGCCATTCAGGCCGGATACAAACTGGCTGTAATTGGCATTGAATTTAAAAGACAATTTAGAACTGAAGTTAGATCTGTAATTAAGCGTTACCAGGTTCGTTTGCCAGTCGTAGGAAGTAGCGGTATCAAACCGAAATTTATCATAGCTGCGGTAACCGGTAATGGATAATTTATTATTTTGATTAAAAGTATATTCTGCTTTTAAAATACCATCATAAAAAAATGCACGGCTGGAACCGAATTTATCGCCCAGCTGGTTCAATATTAAATCGGGATAGGCTGCGCGAAAACCTGCGGTAAAAGTTAATTTGTCTTTTACAAGCGGGCCATTCATAAAAAAGCGCGCGCTCATTGGCCCGATACCACCTGTATATTGCATTGCATTGTTATTGCCATCTTTTATTTTCATATCTAATAATGAAGATAAACGTCCGCCGTATGCGGATGGCATACCACCCTTATATAAAGTAACATCCTGCACTGCATCCGTACTTACAGAAGTATAAAAGCCCAACAAATGAGAAGTACTAAATAACGGCGCACCATCTACCAGCACCAGGTTTTGATCTGTAGTACCACCGCGAACATTAAAGCCACCAGCACCTTCACCGGTTGTTGTTACACCCGGCTGTAAAATCAATGCTTTTATGATATCTGCTTCGCCAAAAAGCAGCGGACTTCTTTTAATAAGCTCGGGGTTAATCTTAACAATATTCATCTCAACGGAATTCACTTTTGAGTTTTGCTTGTACGCATTTATCACTACCTCATCAAGCTGTTCGTTTGCCTTTTTCTTAAGTTCAATGGTAAAAAATTTGTTGTCTTCCAGCAGATGCACCTCCCTGGTGCTATGTACATAGCCAACAAAAGAAAAAACGATTGCCTGGTCGGGGGAATACAACTGTAATTTGAAATAGCCGCTGTCGTTGGTAGTGGTACCAGCTTTTGTTTGGCGTACAATAACGCTGACGTTTTTTATTGGCTGCTTAGTATCCAAATCAATAACCCTTCCTTCAACTTTAAGATTATTCTGCGCAACACCGTGCAGTGAAAAAGCAATAAAAAATATTGTACTGAACACGTAACGTGCCTGTAGCATCATGTAGCTTGCAATTTTAATAATTGAGGAAATATAAGCAATTCTATGATAGTTTCATCTTAAAGTTCAGGTTAATTTTTCTGACAACAAATCAACTGCAAACGCTGCGCTTAATCAAATCTGTTACTTTTATTTTCACACGCATTTTTTATACTGCGTTAATAAAAAGTATTGCTCCACAAATGAATATTATTGCCATTGGAATGCGAAATAAGTACAAGTTCCGTTGGTAGTATTTTCCAGCGCGTGCGGAACGCCGGAGGAAAGAAAAACGATATCCCCGGCCGAAGCAGGATAATGCTTATCGCCAACCTGCATAGATATATTACCCGTTTTTACAATGATAATTTCTTCCTGCTTGTGTGTATGGGGTAAATGACTTACCGCTCCTTTGTTGAGTGTGGTAACATGCATGTCAAACTTTTCAAACAGTGACGTGGGCCTGTTCCAGAATTGTCGCCTTTCGCCGCGATCTGTTTTTTCAGCGGTTGGTTCATTCCACGCCATTAATATTGAACCGCCGGCATTGCGTCCTCTTGCTGTATCAACCGGCGTACGCGTTGTATATTTCACGATGTAATATGCAGCCTTTTTTTTGCCCGCATTCATTGCGCCATGTTCATCGCCCGGTAACGAAAGGGCAAGTCCACCTGCTGACAGCAATTTACTTTTACCTGCTATCGTTACTTTGAGCAATCCTTCTTTTACAATAATTAGTTCTTCCTGGTTGGTGTGCGTGTGTGGCGGATGCGCTGCCTTACCGGGTTCAAGTATTGTAAGATGCACCTCAATATTAGCAAGTACGCTGGTACTTCCATCCATTACCTGTATCCGATCCCTGCTTGAATCTTTTGCAGCAGAAAGTTTTGTAAAATTATATATGTGAGAAGAAAGTGTATCCACTTGTGCAGAAACGGTACTTGTAAAAAATACAGCTAATAAGAATGGCAAAGCTTTCATGCAATAAATATAAGGGAAAATGAATGTGCCGATGTGGAAATGTGCTAATGTGGAAATGAAAGAAATCAGCCACCAGGAAATCAGCAATCACAAAATCCCTTCCTTACCTTTGCCGCCATGAAGATTTTGATGGTTTGCCTCGGCAATATTTGCAGAAGCCCGCTCGCAGAAGGAATATTACAGGATAAAGCGTGGAAAGCTGGCTTACAATGGAGTGTAGAAAGCGCCGGCACCAACGGTTATCATACCGGTGAAGCACCACACCGCCTGTCGCAAAAAGTTGCCCTGCAGCATGGTATTGATATCAGTCAGCAACACGCAAGGCAATTCACGGTAAGCGACTTTGAAAATTTCGATACTATTTATGCGATGGCAGAAGAAGTAAAAGATGAAATGAAATGGATTACAAAAAATAAGTATGACGGGCGTAAAGTTGAGTTGCTGATGAATGAACTATATCCCGGTAAAAATATAGATGTGCCAGACCCATGGTACGGGCCTGAACCGGGCTATCACGCCGTGTATAAAATGATCGATGAAGCCTGCGAAAAAATAATTGAGCACCATACAAATAAAAATAAAAAATAACCTAACCAGTTAATACGCATTGTTGACATGCCAAAAGTAAATGCATCTATACCGCAGGGCACAAGAGATTTTGGACCCGACATTGTTCGTAAACGGAATTATATTTTCAATACCATCAGAGCTGTTTTTGAATTGTATGGATTTCAGCCGCTGGAAACACCTGCAATGGAGAATATGGAGACATTGATGGGCAAGTATGGTGAAGAAGGCGATAAATTAATTTTTAAAATTCTTAATAACGGCTTAAGCGATCCTAAAAATATTGAAA
>JBDUAY010000532.1:0-3721 GCA_040004415.1 Bacteroidota bacterium
CCTGAGAATTTTGCAATTACCCAAAAATAGGCATCGTTGGCGTGCGATAAAAACATCGACCCGGCACCCATCGACAGTACGCAAAGCAATTCACCATTTGGGGTATTCAACCCAAGGGCCGGCAACAACGGTTGTACAATGGATGCTGCGGTGATAATAGCTACGGTAGAAGAGCCTTGCGCGGTTTTTAAAATAGCTGTAATTAAAAAAGGAAATAATAAACCCATGCTGCCCAGCGACACCGACTCACTAAAATGCTGGCCGATTTTTGCTGCAGATAATATGGCCCCAAAAGCGCCACCAGCGCCAATAATTACAAGGATACCACCTGCTTTTTCTGCGGCTTCACCCAATAAACGGCTGATGATTGTTCTTGTCCATGAATGGCCACCGGCAAATGCCAGCACTACGCCAACAGATAATGCAATAACAGGATCCCCCAATGCAGAAAAAAGATTTATCAGAAAAAAGTTGGTGCCTTTTTCTATGGTAAGAAAAGATTTAATAGCGATAAAAACAATGGGAACAATTACAGGCAGTATTGCCATAAAAAGCGACGGGGGATTGATCAAAAATTCTTCACTGTTCTCACCTTGCTGAATAATAAGCGGCACCTTTTTTCCTGCATACACAGCCCACCAATGACCTGCCAGCATAGCAGGAATGGCGATGATGATACCGGTTAATATTAACTTGCCAAAATCAACACCCACGGTTGCTGCCGCTGCCGCTGCGCCGGGATGTGGAGGTATGAGACAATGAACAGCAAATAAGCCGGTTGCCAATGAAACACTCATAATAATTACTGGTGTGCTGGTACGTTTTGCCATCTGCATATTCAATCCGTTCAATACCATATAACCCGAATCACAAAAAACAGGAAGCCCTGCAATAAAACCTGTAATGCTCATAGCCAGCGCTGCATAACGCGGGCCGGTTTTCTTTGCAATAAAAGCTGCTATCACATTTGTACTGCCGGTATGTTGCAATAACACGCCAAGCGTTGTGCCCAGCACAATGATAAACCCAAGAGATTTCATGATGCTGCCAAATCCATCTTTGGCTGTAGTCACGATATCGGCTACCGGCATTTGTATGCCAAGCCCTACAATAAAACAGGCGATCATTAACGCAAAAAAAGCATGTACTCTATACTTCGCCGTTAGAATAACAATTACAGTAATGCCAATAATGAAAAAAATAAGTACCTGCAAAAAGGATGCTGTCATGTGCGGGGTTTATTCAAGCGTTGCATTTCCGTCATTATTTCAGGCTATATTTAAATTGTTTACTCCGCCAGCATCATGCGTTTGTTGTGCTTTAAGATCATAGAAAAGGCACGCACAAGTTTTGAACATTATGCAGGAGCCCGGGCTGACCAATTATCCCCCGGGCAAAAATTAATAACACGCAGATTGATGGAACATTGATTGTTATGATAAATTATGATAAGTTGTCTTCTTTTCTTCGAAGTCTGGTATTGATTGAAACTTCGCTAAAAAAATCAGGCCCTTTAATCCAAAAAACCATGACAACCTGCATCCTATTATTTTTCCATCGCTTTATAAATTGCCTCCATAATCTTTGGACGAATACTCATGCTTGATATTTTACCATTTTCTCCGCCATACGGATTTACCCGGTTCGATAAGAAAATAAATATCAAATTTGATTTTGGATCAATCCAGAAACAGGTGCCAGTGTAACCGGTGTGGCCAATTGTTTGTGGCGATGCTGACAGTGCAGGATAAGGGTCTTTCCTGGTAGCATTATCTTTTTCCGGTTTGTCAAAACCAAGTCCGCGCCGGCTATTGTTACTATGATATGCTGCGAAATAATTAATGGTTTGCTTTTTTATAAACTGCTGACCGTTGAACATTCCACCGTTTAATAACATCTGGCACAAGACAGCCATATCGTATGCATTGCTGAACAATCCTGCATGGCCGGCCACACCACCAAACATCGAAGCGCCGGGGTCATGCACGTCGCCCCACAACAATTGATTGCGAAACCCTTTTTCTTTTTCAGTAGGCGCAATGTCCGTAAGTGGAAAACGATCGCGCGGCCTGAAGCCAGTACCCGTTAAATCAAGTTTATCATAAAAATTCGTTTTGGCATATTGATCCAATGTTTGTCCGCTGACCGCTTCTACAATTTTACCCAGAAAGATAAAATCATTGTCGCTGTAAATATATTTTCCCGTCGGTCCAACGGGGCTTTTAAGGATGCGTTGAAAAATAGTATCCTTCCAGTCCTTTCTCATGAACATATTATCTGCAACGCGGATGCTGTGTACAGAATCAGGTTTGTAAGAATAGAATTTACCAGACATCAAATCAACTTTATTGGTATCAATTGTTTCTTTATAAAATGGAATGAAAGATTTTAATCCTCCCTGGTGCAACAATACATCCCACAACTTAATATTTTGTTTATTGGTTCCCCTGGTCCATGGTAAATAATCGCCCAATGTTTTTTGCAGGTTGATTTTTCCTTCATCATATAATTTCATCACTGATAAAAGTGTCGCCATTATTTTTGTTACGGAAGCCATATCATAAATGGTTTCGCGATATACAGGTCGCAAACTATCGTAGGTTAAGTAACCATACGCTTTATCAAATACAATTTTGCCATCTTTTGCAACCAGTACCACGCAACCGGGAAAGGCTTGTTTTTTAATTCCATCGTTCGCAATAGAATCAATGATATTTAATTTGGCAGCATTCAACCCAACCAGTGAAGGCGCTATTTCCGGCAATAAGCGAACGGTTGTAATGCCTGCGCCATAGGCAAGTGACGGACAAACAGTCACCGGCAAACGACCCTTTGCGGCAAACCGGCCGTTTAATAAA
Organism: Bacteroidota bacterium; assembly: GCA_040004415.1. Classification (GTDB taxonomy): domain Bacteria; phylum Bacteroidota; class Bacteroidia; order Chitinophagales; family Chitinophagaceae; genus JACMLD01. Next base: position 2,859 of record JBDUAY010000532.1, read on the forward strand.
TCTGCCGCAGTTTGCTGTACAATTTCGTCGTCTTCATAACAAGCAATTAATGTTTTTGCGTTACAGAAATTTTTAATGGCGTAGGGATTACCAAAAGCCAGCGTAACAGTACTAAACTGCTGCTGTAATTGAATTATTAACGATAACGCGGTTGCGCTGATGCCAAAATTATTGGCGGGATACCTGGCATAATTGTGCAAGCCGATGATGATTACATCGTACCTGTTTTTCATTAATTCAAAAAGAGAAGCTGCCTTAACACTGTCGAGTGTGTAATCAAAAAAATAAGTATTGGCTTTGTAATCGCTTCTCATGCGCTGCGCAAATGCATTGTCCTGCGTGATACCGAAACCAATATAAGCTATGCGTTTTTTGGTGTTCACTGGCAATGGAAAAATAAATGGTTCGTCATTGCGCAACAGGGTAAGCGCATTTTCCGCTACCAATCTTTTTGTTGCCGGAATTTTTTCGTTAAGGTCTGCTGTAATGTGGTAGGTATCAATTGGTGTATAATTGGCAAGACCATATTGATATTTTGCCAGCAATACTTTTTTTACATGCATATCAATATCATTCCAGCTTAGTTTATTTTCCTTGATGGCGTTTTTAATTTTATCCAGCGCGGCGGGTATATCGCCGGGGAGGCAAAGCATATCATTGCCTGCAATTAAGGATTGAGCTGACGCTTCACCGTCAGGGAAAAATTTGGCAACACCTTTCATTTCGAGTGCATCTGTAAATGTGATGCCTGTAAAACCAAGTTCATTTCTCAAAAGCGTTGTTACATTATTGTAAGAAATAGAGGTAGGCCGGTTGGGTGTATTGTCAATCGCCGGTATGGAAAGATGTGCCACCATGATACT
>JBDUAY010000143.1:0-12572 GCA_040004415.1 Bacteroidota bacterium
TAGAAATGTGCGCCGGCTTCTTGTGCCATGCTTTCGGGTTGATTTTATCAAAGCGCAAGCACGCAGTTGTAGAATTCAATCTGCATACTTGCTCATCCCCTCACCCCCATCCCCTGCTCCAACTGCGTTGGCGAGGGGTGCCTCGCCGCAGGTTACTTTCCTGATCACAGTCTTGGGCTGATCATTTTTCAGCATCAAAACACATGGAATATTTCTCCTGAATTTTTGCAGCTGGCGCAAGAATGAGGCGTAGAAATGTGCGCCGGCTTCTTGTGCCATGCTTTCGGGTTGATTTTATCAAAGCGAAAGCACGCAGCCGTAGAATCCAATCTGCACACTTGCGCCGGATCCAAATCGAATATTTTTTTCTACGACCCTACCCAACCGTTTTTATCACGCCCCTGAAATAGCCTTCAGATTCTGCTATACCAGGCAAAGGATCCGTCATATCTTTTTCAAATTCCATGCTGCAAAAACCTTTGTATTTAATTTTGTTCAGTGCTCTTACCAAAGCAGGAAAATCAATAATGCCACGGCCTATTTCCATTGCCTTACCTTCTTTAACGGCTGCAGAAACATCTTTGATATGCAGATCAAATACCCTTTTATTGTATTCCAATACTGCCTTGGCAGGATCCTGCCCGGCGCGTTCAGCGTGACCAATGTCTATGCACAACCCGACTCTTTCATCCCTGTTTTTGATACGATCATAAATATCTTTCGGACCCGGATATAAGTCATCCGGACCATGATTATGTATCGCTATCCTGATATTGGTGCTTTTAACTTTTTCTTCTGTGTAGTCAATCAACTCCGGACTGGGAACACCAATGATTAATGAAACACCGACTTTTTTTGCATACTCAAAGGCTTCATCAACAACTTCTTTTGTTTTCATGTAAATAACGCCCACTGCATATAATGTAATTCCGCCCGCTGCAAATTGGGCCTTCACCTCCTGGATTTTTTCAGGCGTACTGTTGAGGGGCAGATGAAAATCTTTTAGCGAAAGATTCAGTACATTCACCCTTTTCATTATGGCAATAGATTTCTCCACATCAAATTTGGCAAAGGTATAACCGGCAAAACCTATCTGTAAAGCATTTGCGCTGTCTTTAATCTCAGCAGGCTTATCGTTTATTCCGGCACTGCCTGTTAATGGCAATGTAGCTGTGCCGGCAATTCCTAAAACAGATCGTTGAATAAAACTTCTTCTTGATGACATGTTTATATAAATTGATAATTAGTAAAAATGATTTGTATGGTAATTCATTCGTTATAAAAAATTAACTTTGCCTTATCGTGCCGCGCTTTATTCGCTTCATGCAACTTACTGCATTTTAGCTGGTGGTACGATTAGCGATTGTGGTTCATGAGACACGAACCACGGTGATTTATACACCTAACGATCTATATCTTCGGTTCCCAGCCCGGCTGATAATCTCTTCCCCAAAGTTTTTGCGCGTCTTTATCGTTTATTATTTTTCCACCTTCGTTTGCATCGCAATGTAATGTTCTGCCAACACGTTGAGAAATATTACCCAAATGACAAAGTAATACACTTTTATGTCCTTCAGCTATTTCACTGTTTAATGGTGTATCCTTGCGAACTGCATCAATAAAATTTCTAAAATGATACCCGTCTAAGTTTTCTCCCGGTCCCAATGGATTAATCGTATCCGTTGTTGCAGCATCTTTACTCTCAGCAATCAATTTATTGCCGGCGTCATAAATTTTGTAATCATCGGCACCTTTATTTACCAGCGTTCCTTTATCACCATAAATAACAAACCCGCGACCGCTACCCTGCACGCTATAATTGTTACAACTAATACCTTCCCATGAAATACATTTATTATTATTTCCAAATTCAAAATTGATGGTCTGCGTATCGGGCGTTTGCCAGTCATCCTTAGCCGCAAATCTTCCACCGCCAGAACTTATTTTTGTAGCATAATCTACCCCCAGCGCCCAGCGCATACAATCAATTTCGTGGGTGCCGTTGTTGCAGGCTTCGCCGGTGCCCCAGTTCCAGAACCAATGCCAGTTATAAGGTACCATGTTATCACGGTAATCTTCTCTCGGCGCGGGTCCCTGCCACAAATCCCAATTAAGATTCGCAGGCACAGGAATTTTTTTCCCGGTACCAATCGGCTTGCGGTTATTGGCATACCATCCTTTAGCAAAATAAGCATTGCCAATAACGCCTTCATGTATTTGTTTCATAGCCTCCATCAGGCGCGGCATAGAACGGCGCTGATCACCCATTTGTACGTGGCGGTTAAATTTCCTGGCTGCCTTAATTAATTTTTCTCCTTCTTCCGGGTTATGGCCACAGGGCTTTTCTACATACACATGCTTACCAGCGGCGCAGGCGAGAATAGCAGCGGGCGTGTGCCAGTGATCGGGCGCTGCAACAGACAGCGCGTCCAAATCTTTATTGTCGAGTATCTTACGGAAATCAGTAACCGCTATTGGTCTTTTGCCAGTCAATTTTTCTACAAGGTCAACACCTTTCGCCCTGGCAACATCTTCCACATCGCAGATGTATGCAATTTCTACATTCGGGATTTTTGTATACGATTTAATATGTTCCAGTCCGCGGCCATTGGTACCCATGATACCAATCACCACTTTTTCATTGGGCGCAATACTTCTTCCAAATAAAGGGAACTGGAGGGAAAGACCGGCCCCGGCTGCTGCCATGGTTCCTGTTTTAATAAAATTTCTTCTTTCCATACCATAATTATTTATACAATGGTAAACCCTTTATAAAGAATACCGGCAGGTTTAATTGATAATTAATATGATTACCAAATAAATCCTGCCGGCATATTAATGGACGCAAGCCTTTAGTCGTTTTTAACTAACAAGGGCTGTACGCTTATTTCGGTATGGTAGTAAGTGGCGGCACATTTGTTTCAAAACCAACATAGCCTTTATTCTGATTGATGTGCCCGTTTGAGTTTGCCTGGATAGATACTGATGGTACAGGCCATAACACATGATACGCACTCATAGTATACAGATCACCGTGATTTGTTTTAACACCTTTGTTATAAAAATCCGTTTTGGACATGATCCTGTCGAACCAATAATTGCTGGTTGAAAAATTATCCAGCGTGTAGGTTTTCCCATTCTCCGCAGCCTTGCCTGTTTTCGCAAAAATATAGGCAATTCGGGTTAGTTCTGTTTTGCGGGGTTCCTCAAAAAACAATTCCCGGGCGCGTTCATCCAGTATCGTACCCATATCTACCGTACCTGTCAGCGGTGCACAGCCTGCTCTTGTTCTAACGGCATTAATATCCGCCAATGCATTGCCCTGATCACCTTTCCAGAGATAAGCTTCTGCACGCAGCAGGTAGGTTTCAGCAATACGGAAAATATACCAGTCCGTGTGGCCTCCCTGCATGGGCGCATTCTCCACGTCTGGCACAAACAATTTGTACTGCGGCCATCCATACCAGCAACGAATGGTATCTGATGTGGTAAGGTTTCCGGTTGTACCATATTTCTGCAAAGGCTTCAAATAATACGGATCCTGCGGATCTGTGCTGGTAGCCTTCAATGCACCCAAGTTATTATACACAAGGTCAGTCATTTCCATCCAGTTGCCCGGTGCGTGACGAAGATCGTTTTTATCATCCCATATATACCATTGGCTGTACGCCGTAGCACGGCAACGGCCAATACCTCTTCCTACCAGGTTTGACTGGGAAAAAGGGACATCAACACTCTGTACACCATCGTTTGTACCTTTTTTGCCGGTAGGTGTATTAATATTACTACCCCAAAAAGGAACACACTGCCGCATCGTTGACATACCAGTACCATACTGGCCATCGCCAAACCGATCAATCACCATATAAATACCCTCTTTATTTGAGGCAATGGATTTATTTTCCGGCCGGTGTAAATCCCAGATTACATTTTTATTGGTAGACCCAAATGGCGATTTCATTAATGCATAAGTTCCGCCGTTGATGATACCGTTTGCTGCAGTAATAGCCTCGTCAAAATTGCCCAGCGCCAGGTTTACTTTGGCCAGTAAATGCTGGCAGGCACCCTTGGTAACCTCTCCCCTGTTTACTGCATCTGAACTCCAGAGTACAGCAGAATCAAGATCAAGTTTAATCTGTTTTAAAATCACCTCGCGTTGTGTAGATGCAAAATCGAGCCTGGGTGCAGTCAGTTCCTTAAAAATCGCTGGCACATCACCAAACTGGTTGGTAAGCCGGTAATAACGCATGGCCCTTTGAAAATAGGCAGCACCCAGAATCGCGTTACGTTCAGCTACGTTTGCATACGTAGCCTGGTCAATGCGGCTGATAACCGTATTGGCATATTTGATCCCCTTATACCCTTCAGACCAGTAATAATAAATTCTTGCATGGTCGGCATTGTCGTTTCCGGGACTGGCATTGTCTGGTGTTATGACCAGGTTGTTATCCTGTGCAGGACCAGATTTGTCGGTAACTCCGTCTACCGTTACCTCGGAGAACAAATCCTCTGTAAGAAAAGGCATACCGTCCCCATAATATTCATTACGCAAATTTCTTGCGCAGGATACCAGTGCTGCACGCATTCCTGCGGCATCAATATAAGTGGCACTTGGCTCATAAAACGATAATGGCTTTGGCTTGAGATAGTCTTTGTTACAACTTATCACTACTGTAACCAGGCTGCCAACTATGAGCAGCACCGTAAGCCGTTTTAAAAGATGTTTCATATTGCAAATAATTTAGTCAGTTAATTTAGAATGTAACATTTAGCCCGAGTGTGTAATACCGTGGGGGAATTGCAATGCTTACAACGCCATTTGCGTCCCTGTTCCTGTACTCTGCATCCCAGTAGTTCCAGTCTGGCTGGTAAGAAGCCAGGTTGTTCACACTTGCATAAATTTTCAGGCTTTCCAGTTTTACCCGGGTCAATAAATTCTTTGGCACATTATACCCGATGGACACATTGTTCAGGCGGATATTTGAGGTGTGCCGGTAAACACTATAGTTGGCTCCGCCATTGCTGGAAAACAACCTTGCATAATCGTTAATAGGTTTGTCTTTTGTCCAGTACGGATAGATATAAGCGTTCTGCCGGTCCGGGAAACCCCCGTTATTTTTTGCCTGGTTGAAATCATTATATTGACCCCAGATAGAGTAAAGCTGGAAAGAGAAATCAATATTTTTAAAGAACGTAAATTCATTTCTCAAAGACCATTGAAACCGGGGTGTCCGGTATCCAAGAAACTGGCGATCCGCATCGGAGAATTTACCATCCCCATTCACATCCTGGATTTTAAAATCTCCAGGCACTACGCCATATTTTGCAGCCTGCGTTGCTTCGCTTTGCTGCCATACACCCAGCACTTTCAAATCCCATATCTGATCAAGATCATGACCGATAAACCACTTATTACCCAGGTCATCTTTTTCTACCTGGCCGGTTACTTTTCCGGTGAGCGGATCAACCACATCTACTTTTCCATAAAGATGCACCACCTTATTCCTGTTCAGTGAGAAGGTTGCTGTTGTTCTCCAGGAAAAATTTGCATGTTTGATATTGGTACTGTTCAGTGTTATTTCAATACCCTTGTTATCTACCTGGCCCAGATTGTCCCATACATTGGAGAATCCTGTAACGTCCGGCAGTGCGCGTAAGATCAACAAATCGTGTGTAGATTTCTTATACACTTCAATAGAACCACTCAACGCATTTTTGAACAGACCGAAATCAAGTCCAAAGTTAGTAGACGATGTCCTTTCCCACTGGAGGTTTGGATTTTGCAGGCGGTTTACAAACAATTGCGATACCAGCACCACGGCACCTGCTGCCGTTACATATTGATATTTACCGGTAGACAGATCGGAGATAGCATTGTAGCGGCCAATATCCCTGTTACCATTGATACCATACGAAACACGCAGTTTGCCGTAGCTCAACCATGAACCCGCATGCTTCATGAAATTTTCGTCGCTGAATACCCAGCCCAATGCAACGGACGGGAATGTTGCGCGCGGGTTACCCTGGCCAAATGCAGAGTAACCATCGCGGCGAATTGAGGCAGTTAACAGGTAACGTTGTTTGAAAGTATAATTCAACCTTCCCATCAACGCATCGCCGGTGCTATACTGGTCGTCGCTGCTGATAACAGGTTTAATACCTGCACCAATGTTGTGGTAGCTCAGGATATCGTTGGGATCAAAACCCTGGTTGTCCATCTGGTTTCTCCATGATTGAAATTTTTCTGCATTGTACAGGAAGGTTACATCAAACTGGTGATCACCAAATGTCTTATTCCATTTCAGCAAATTATCGATCTGCCAGTTATAGGTAGTCTGATCGGTCCTTGTTGCAGATCCTTTTACAGCAGCATAAGGGAAGCTCTTGGCGGAATTGCCATTGAAGTAACGGTAGAATTCAAAGTTGGGTGTAAAGTTAACCTGGTAAGAAAAACCATATCCCAGGTCACCTTTTGCATATAAAGATGCAAACAATGTATTTGTTTTCTGCAAACGGGTGGTATATACATAACCCTGGAATGGGTTCAAGTTATTACCCACGTCGTCATTTGGGCTATCCCTTAACGTTACACCATCTGCCCTGTATTTTTCTCCGTAAGGTGAAGCATTCACCATCTGGCCCCAGTCTACCGGTACCTGGCTCTCATCCCTGTCGGCAAACTGCATATTTACACCCACCGTCATAAACCTGGCTGCTTTCGCCTCCAGGTTAATACGGGTACGGAATGTTTTGAATGCATCGCCCAGGATAACGCCCTGGTTATTGGTGTAGTTCACAGACATGTAGTAGGAAACTTTATCATTGCGGTTGCTGATGCTCACGGTATGATCCTGGCGCAGTCCTTTGTGAAACATCTGGTCGTACCAGTTGGTCTGCTTACCGGCTTTATAATTGGCAATCTCCACGGGGAACATTTTTAGCCTGGTTAGCCAAACGGTGATGGAATCACCCGTCTGTCCTTCGCGCCAGGTAGAAATCGGATAATCTGCCGGCAACGTTCTTGGATCATTGTAACGATACTGTGGTGCTGTTACATTGCTACTTTTTAACACATCTGTTCTCCAGGCAACAAAACCAGGACCATCATACAATGGCTGGTTTCTGGCCAGTTCACCGTACCCAATGTTTGTGTTGAAGGTGATGGTTGGTTTGCCCCCGCTGGCACCTTTTTTTGTTGTTATCAGCACTACACCGCTGGCTGCCTTTGCGCCGAAAACTGCTGCTGAACTGGCATCTTTCAATACGTCAATGGTGCCAATATCATTGGGGTTGATGTCTGATAACTGGCCTGGATAAATAACCCCATCCAGGACAATCAGCGGAGATGTTCCTGCATTGATAGAAGATTTACCGCGAACCAGTAAATCGCCACCGCCTTTTGCTGATGCAGAATTGGTTTGTGAAATGCTCAGACCAGCAATGTTTCCCCTAAGGATATCCGTTACATTGCCCGGGTTTTCGTTCTCCAGTTGTGTGGCCTTAATTTGTGACACGGCACCGGTAACATCTTTCTTTGCACGTGTTCCGTAGCCGATCACTACCACTTCATCTAATTTGGGTCCTTCTGCAGCTTCCATTGCTACGTTAAGGCTGCTTCGTCCGCCTACGGGAAGAGACTGTTGCGCAAATCCAACTGAAGAAAAAATGAGCGTTCCATTTGACGGTACGCCCTGCAGGCGAAAATGACCATTGTCGTCTGTCTTGGTTCCATTCTTACTACCTTTCACCGTAACCGAAACATTTGAAATAATACCATTTCCTTCTTTTGCGGTGATATTACCCTCCACAGTGATGAGATTTTGTGCGATGGTAACTCCGGTACTGCACAGCAATACCATGCACAACATAATAGGAATTTTGTGTAGATAGTTTGTACTCATAAAGCAAGTTTTGTTAGTAATTGAAAGTTTGTTAATAATAGATTGGTTGCAGTTTGGTTTATGTCATCATCGGCGTCTAATATTTAAGGTTAAAAAATTTAATGTATGTCAGCTATTTTTTGCCGGCCCCAATCTCCTTCCCGGGCTAAAAGTCATTTTAGGACAGCTCTAAAAACGTTTGTTTTATTGTTGACCTCACTTTTAATTCCGCACCAAGAGAGAGGATACCCAAGGCTTTTTGAGATGTCCTTTATTTAAAATCCAATAGAATTACCACCATCTACCGGTAATACAACGCCGGTTACATAACCCGCTTCATCAGACGATAAATACACGACTGCATTACCTATATCTGATGGCTGACCCAACTTTGCCATGGGAGTGCGGCTTAATACTTTATTCATACGCTCTTTATCATTGTTCAATGCTTTGGCAGACATTTCTGTTGCGATAAAACCAGGTGCAATGCAATTAACACGTATGCCCAGGGGAGATAACTCTACTGCGATGGCACGCGTCATACCTTCTACCGCAGACTTAGAAGCGCTGTACGCAACTACTTTGGGTATACCGTATTGAGATGCCATGGAGCTAATCATAATGATGCTTCCTTTTTTTCTCGGCACCATCTTTTTTGCTATTTCTCTTGTGAACGCAAATACAGCATATTGGTTGGTTTTAATAATTCTATCGAAATCTTCATCGGTCAATTCTAAAAAATCTTTTTTAAGATTGATGCCGGCATTGTTCACCAGTATATCAACCTCTCCAAAATCTTTTTCAAGTTTTTCAGCAAACGCTGGTATCGCATCAATTACTGAAAGATCAAATACCGCGTAGAAACAATTACTTCCAAGCGCTTCAACGGCCTGTTTAAGCGCAGGCTCGTCTCTACCGGTAATGTATACCTGCGCTCCAGCTTTTAGCAGCGCTTCAGAAATCGCAAAGCCCAATCCTTTTCCGCCACCCGTAACAACTGCTTTTTTTCCTGTTAAATCAAAAAATCCCTTTTTTTCCATCTGTTTTTCTTTGTTTATTTTTTATTGGTGGCTATTTCCAATGCCCTGGTTGATGTAAAATATTTTGCGATCATATTGGGTGTTTCCCAGGCAGGTAACTGGCCTGCTTTCAGGTAGTGCAGGTAGCGTTGCATTACCTGTGCAAAATGTGCTTCATGACCAACTTTAAATTTATCGGGTATGATTACTTTCCACATTTTACCGGTTTTTTCAATGGTAACACCATCATATTTACTATTTATTTGTGCTACTGCCTTTTGTAAAACGGAATCATAATTTTTGCTATCATTCAGGGGCCTGATATACAGTGTGGGCTTATAATTTTCTTCTTTGCCTTGTCTAATTTCAAGGTTGGCCAGGCTACCTTTTAAGAGGCAATAATGTGTATCGCCGCTTCCTTCGGGTGCTTTATATTCCCAGCGGGCAGTAAGTTTTACATGGATGCCTTTAAGTGTGTAATCTATTTCTCCATTGGCATGTGTTTGCAAAACAGTATCCGTTTTTACATAGGCTTTTAAAAATGCCGGGAAGCTATCCTTCTTTGTTACTGCGCTAAATTGCGACAGTGAAACCGGTGTCGGCCAAATATGCGCATGGCTGATTACAATGTCTTTTTTATAATCCAGCATTGTATCGGGAAAACTTATCCATTGCACCAGGTCTATCAAATGCGTGCCTACGTCCGCAATGGCATCCCCCTGTTGTACCGGGTCAAAAAACCAGGATGGCCTTGTAAGCGCCTTGCCGGAAACAAATTTATAAAAGTAATGCACGCTTTCGATGGTGATGCCCGGCGACTTTTCTGTTCCCTTTTCAAACTTTCCAAAAACATCCGGCATATGCGCAAATTCTTTCTGCAGAATATTTGTTATTTCTGAGCGCTCGGTCATTATATCGTACAGCAAAACTTTCTTTCGAGCTGCGGTCGCAAAATCCTTTTCCAGCTCCGCAAAATTTGCGCTGTTGATGGCCATCGGTTTATCGCCCAAAACATTTAAACCCGCTTCTACCGCTTTAGTGATGTATTGTGTTTTACGAAAATTGTTGCCTGCCAGTACAATGACATTTCCTTTTTTTTCTGCAATCATTTTTTCCAGGAAATCATTCCCCGTATATATTTTCTCTACCCAGTGCGTTGGGGCATCAGCACGTTCATTATATTGTTTAATTAAGTCAAGGTGAGATTGAAGTTCCGGGCCGTCCGGCGCGTATACGTGTACAACAGAATCAATTCCGTCAGGCATTGACTTTTGTACCAGCGCCGCATGAAAATGGCCGGGGTCAACCGTGATCAAACGTACCGCAAAACTATCTGCCGGCGCCTGTGCCGGTTTGTTATCCACCGGCGAATTACAACCGGTTATGATTGACGACATAACAACGATAAATAATAAAACGTATATAGATAATTTCATGCTGATTATTATATTTTTTCAAAGTTTTCTTTATTCCACATCGCTTATGCAACGCCGGGCTGACGGATTGCGCCCGTTTTGGATTGCCGCCCCGCTGGCCACCCATTCCTTTCCACAAGCCTCCTTTTAAATTCTCGTTTCTACGTCAAACTCTTTATTGATCTGGTAGGGCCAGCGCTGGGATCTGGTCAGCATGAAATTTGCCTCATCGTCGTTTTTAAATCTTTCTTTAATTGGATCCCAATATAACTTTCTTTTTAATTTCATCACTGTATTGTTCAGCAGGCAAACGGTGCAAGCCCGGTGGCCCGCTTCAATTGGTGCAATATTTGGCGCGCGCGAAATAATACTGTTCAACCAGTTTTCATGGTGTTCTGCGCTATCAATAAGATGAATTTCGTCAGGGCCGATTACAGAGGTAAGGATTTTAGGGTCGCTCGCATCCAGTGCTTTGGTATTGTTGCCTTTTTTAATGGGATCTGATGCCGTTACAGAATAGTCGCCGCGCGTTACAAATATCCATCCTTCGCTGCCAACAAATTTTACACCGTTCGGATACTCGTTACTGGCAAGAACCGTCACTCCATTTGCGAATAAACTCTCCGTTTTGAAATTACCGTGAACATCCCACAGCGCCTCTTCCGCCGGCCAATCGGCGGTACCAGAGATTTCTACCGGGCCGGTATGTTCTGTGCCCATTCCCCAGTTTGCAATATCAAAATGATGCGCACCCCAGCCGGTGATCATACCCGCGCCAAACTGTGCGCAACGCAACCAGCCCGGCCGGGAAAAAGTTCCATCCTGCGGGTGTACTAATTTTTCTGTGTACGGAACATAGGGCGTAGAACCCAGCCATTTTTCATAATTAAGATTGGCGGGTATGGGCATTTCTTTTTCTACCGTACTCTGTTTTGGATCATCTACCGGTAAACCAACATAAATAGTATTGAGTTTGCCAATACGGCCATTACGTACCAGCTCACACGCTTTTTTAAATTGCGGCATGGAACGCTGCTGGCTGCCAATCTGGAAAATGCGGCCTGCTTTATATGCCTCATCACTCAGTATCCGCCCTTCACTGATGCTTAATGAAGCAGGCTTCTCCATATAAACATCTTTGCCAGCACGTACGGCGTGTATCGCGGGAATAACATGCCAGTGATCTGGTGTTGAAATGATCACCGCATCAATATCCTTATCGGCCAGCAGCTCTTCATAATTCTCATACGTTTTCGTGCCTGTATAGCTGCCATTGTTCTTTTTTGCATAGTAATCGTTCACCCATTTTTGTGCGCTGCCCAGCCTGTTCTTATCCAGGTCACACACCGCCAGCATTCTTGCCTGGTCAAATTTAATGGTGCCGGGCATATCCCATTCGCGGCCTATTCTTCCGGTGCCTATAACGCCAACGTTCACGCGCTTACTCGGCGCATACTTACCAAATACACTTGCTGGCACGATAGACGGAATACCCGATAAAGCCGTTACGCCCAATGTACCCGTAATGCTTTTTTTGATAAAATCTCTTCTGGAGTTAGATGTTTTATTTTTCTTGTTACTCATAGCTTACCAGTTAAATATTAAAAAGATTAATCTTTTACATTGATTCGAAGTCTCTTTGATGCTGAGGAGGCTCCTGCCGGAGCCGATTCTCCAATTTTTATTTTTCTATAAACAGGATGCTCCTGCCGGAGCAATAAACACGCATATTGATTTAATCTCTGATGGTTCAATTCCCCGAAGCTCTGCTTCGGCGTAAAAAGTATTTTCCATCAATACTTCGGCGGCTCTGCCCCGAGGTAGTTTATTAAATACTCCCACTCAATATCATCAGGCGCTTCGCCTGCAACCCAAATTACTAATCTCCGATTCCAAATTGCTTACTTAATACGGCAAAGGATCATCCGGCGTTTTCGCATGGGCCTTGTTATAATCAAGTGGTTTGTTTTGCCCGATGGCCCATTCAATTCCACCTAAAATATGTTTTTCAAAATCCGGTTTGGAATACGTTGTGCTGTCGTGCCCCAATGCGGTGTACCATTCGCGCCCGCCATCAAATTCATGACACCAGACTGTTGGAGAGGATGAACCATAAAAATCAGGTTTGTCTTTATCATCCAGCAACGTCCTTAAATCGTGTACCATCAACACATGCAAATCAGGATTTACTTCTTTAAAAAAATAACATTCGTCGTTTTGTTCCCAGGTATGCGGTAAGAAGGAAACAGAAGGGTTTG